>JAFVDC010000019.1 GCA_017478685.1 Bacteroidales bacterium
CCTCGGAGTTCAGGACATCGTATGGAGGTGCTGCCACTTCAGTTACCAGATTCTTGGGCGGCCTTATTGCCGCAAAGGGTTTTACGCGTACCATAACTATTTATTTACCTGGAATTTACGGTTACCTGTTGCAAAGAAGTCAACTATCTGGCGTGCTGCGGCAAGGCCGGCGTTCACATTGGCTTCGGATGTTTGGGCGCCCATCTTCTTGGGCGTTGCAAACACCCTGTAGCCGAAGTTCTTGGTGAGGCGGTCGTAGTTGTCGGGCATCACGTCCGTGACATACTTGAGGTCTTCGCGCTCGCTCAGAGCCTTGAACAGGCCTTCTTCATCAATGACCTCCTTGCGGGCGGTGTTCACAAGCGTTGCGCCCTTGGGCATACGCATTATAAGGTCATAGCCGATGCTCTTGATGGTTGAAGGCAGGGCCGGAATGTGGATTGAGAGGTAGTCGGAATTTGCGTAGAGCTCTTCCACCGAATGGACAGGGGCGGCGCCTCCCGCTACAATTTGCTCGTCTGTAAGGAAGGGGTCCAGGGCCGAAATTTCCATGCCGAGTGCACGGGCCTTCTGGCCAACCAGGCGGCCTACGTTGCCGTAGGCCTGCACGCCGAGGCGCTTGCCCTGAAGTTCACTGCCCGTTGCGGGGGTGAAGTGGGTGCGGGCCATGAAAATCATGAGGCCCAGCGCAAGTTCTGCCACGGCGTTGGAGTTCTGGCCGGGGGTGTTCATGACAACTACGCCATGGGCCGTGGCGGCCTCAAGGTCCACGTTGTCGTAACCTGCGCCTGCGCGTACCACAATCTTTAGTTTGGGTGCCGCGTCAAGTACCTCTGCGGTCACTTTGTCGGAGCGGATGATAATGGCTTCGGCGTCTGCCACCGCAGCCACGAAGTCCGACTGTTCTGCATATTTTTCAAGTTTCACTACCTCATGGCCGGCGGCCTCAAGGATATCTGTGATGCCTTTTACGGCTGCCGCCGCAAAGGGCTTCTGGGTTGCGAGTAAAATTTTCATTACTTATGAAGTTTTTCAAATTCCTGCATGCAGTCTACAAGAGCCTCCACATCCTCAACGGAGCAGGCATTGTACAGGGAGGCGCGGAAACCACCCACGCTGCGGTGGCCCTTGATGCCCACCATTCCGCGTTCCTTAGCGAAGGCCATGAACTCGTCCTGGAGGCCTTCCTTGCCGGGAGCCATCACAAAGCATACGTTCATGAGGGAACGGTCTTCAACCGCGGCGGTACCAACAAACATGGAGTTGCGGTCAATTTCGGCATAAAGGAGGCCGGCCTTCTTCTGGTTTATCTTCTGGATGGCCTCTACGCCGCCCATCTCCTTGATCCACCTCAGGGTTTCCTTCATGACAAAGATGTTGAACACGGGAGGGGTGTTGAACATGGAGAGCTTGTCAATGTGGGTGCGGTAATCCAGCATGGTGGGGATGTGGCGGGTTACACGGCCGAGGGAGTCTTTCCTGATGATTGCGAAGACGACACCTGCAGGGCCTACGTTCTTCTGGGCGCCGCCGTAAATGAGGTCGTATTTGGAAACGTCCACGGGGCGGGACATAATGTCCGACGACATGTCTGCGATAAGCGGGCAGGGGCAGTCAATGTCCTCTTTGATTTCCGTACCGTAAATGGTGTTGTTGGTGGTGATGTGGAGGTAGTCAAGGTCCTTGGGGATATCGAATCCCTTAGGGATATAGGTGTAGTTCTTGTCCTTGGAGCAGGCAATTGCGTATGCCTCTCCAATGCCCTGGGCCTCTACAAGGGCCTTGTGCGCCCATACGCCTGTGTCAAGGTAGGCGGCCTTCTTCTCAAGGTAGTTCATTGCCACATAGAGGAACTGCAGGGAGGCTCCGCCGCCAAGGAACACCACTTCATGGGTGTCCGGGATGTGGAGGAGTTCCTTCCACAGGGCACGGGTCTCATCCATTACGGCGTCCCATTCCTTGGTGCGGTGGGAGATGGAGATAAGGCTTATTCCGGTGCCGCTGAAATCCTTGAGAGCCTCAATGGCCTTGTCTATGGCAACCTGCGGGAGAAGGCAGGGGCCAGCATTGAAAACATGAACTTTTTTAGACATGATATTCGTGGTTAATAATTTTACGTTATTGTTGGCCGAAAGTTACGAATTATTATTGTGAAAACCTATAATTCTTTCAATTCGGCCACATCTTTTAACTTTTCTTTAAAAATTTCATCCTGCGAAAGCCGCACCCTCACATTCATGGAACACTGTGCCGAAAAATCCTGTGAACTTTGAGGTATGTCCATGTCCTTGAGCACTTTCATGACGGCGTTCATGCTAAGGTAATCGAAGGTGAGGCGGTAATTCACCCCGGCAACCTTAGTGATAACCGAAGCATTTGAAAGGGCGTCTGAAGTTGATGTCTTGTAGGCGCGGATGAGCCCCGGGATGCCAAGTTTGATGCCGCCGAAGTACCTTACCACCACAACAAGGATGTCGGAGAGGCCCATGGAGTCTATCTGCCCCAGGATGGGCCGTCCTGCACTGCCGGACGGCTCTCCGTCGTCCGATGCCCTCCAGACATCACCTTTGAGGCCCAGCCGGTATGCGTAGCAGTGATGCCGGGCGTCGTGGTATTCCTTCCGGAGCCCGGCAACAATCTCCTTTACAGCTTCTTCCGTCTCTACGGGAAAAGCCAGGGCGATGAACCGGGAGCCGTTGTCCTTGAAGAGCCCTTTGGACTCTCCGTCAATTGACCTGTATGTGTCTTCAATTGCCACTTTCCTCAAAAGTAATGTTTTTTGAGATAATTTGCAATGAAACCAATAAAAAGCGCTATCTTTGGGTATGGTTTTTAGAGTACGTGTAACCCTTGCCGGTATCAAGGGATTTTTCAGATTATACTTCATCAGCGGCGCTACAACCCTGTATGACATTCACAAGCAGCTGCGCAGTGACCTTGAGTTCGCGCAGGACCAGATCATCATGTTCAAGGCCCTGGACGTTACGGGCGGCGTAGTTGCCCGCTACGGTCTCTTCGACCTTGGCAGCGGCACCGTAGACCGCGTTTCCCTTGAAGACACCGTAAAGGCCGGCACAGACTCCATGGTGTACTTCTATGATGTCACCAACCGCAAAAGCGTCATCCTTACAATAGAAGGTGAGGCCGAAGGCGAAAAAGTGTCCGGGCTTGTCCTCAAGGAATCCAAGGGCCCCAACCCCATCGAGTTCGAAAACGGCTATGTGGCCTATGAAGACCTCCCTGAGCGTCAGCGTTATCTCCCCGGAGAAGAACCCGACGACGAAGACTTCGACGACGACGAAGACGAGGAGGATGAAGAGTCCGGCTCAGACGAAGACGGAGAAGAAATCTACGACGAAAACGAGTAGTGCCACGGCGGGTTGAAATCATACTCGGCCCCACCTGCGTAGGCAAATCGGCCTACGCAATTGAGCGTGCCCTGGAAGTGGGTTCACCCGTTATCAACTGCGACTCCCGCCAGATCTACAAAGAACTATGCATTGGCACGGCCGCCCCTTCCAGAAGGGACATGGCCAGGGTCCGGCATTATTTCACCCGCTCAATCCCAATTTCCCGCAACTACACCGCCGGAATCTATGAGGCCGAAGCCCTTGAACTGGCGAACAGGCTGTTTGACAAGGGCCACGAAACCCTTGTAATGTGCGGCGGCTCAATGATGTACATAGATGCCTTCTGCTATGGCCTGGACGACTTCCCGGAAGTTCCGCTCCAGCTCCGGCAGCACCTTATGGAGTGCCTGAGGGAAGACGGTGTCGAGTCACTGGCGTCGCAGCTGAAGGAACTGGACCCTGTGTCCTATGAGGAACTCGACCTCTCCAACGGCCAAAGGGTAATCCGCGCCCTTGAGGTGAGCATGTACACCGGACAGCCGTTTTCCTCCTTCAAAACCCGTGGCTTCAAGGAAAGGGACTTCGAGATAGTGAAAATCGGCCTTGAAAGGCCCAGGGAGGAACTTTACGAGCGCATAAACCAGCGTGTGCTCCAAATGATGAGCCGCGGCCTTGAGGCCGAAGCCCGCCGCATGCTCCCTTACCGTGACCTCCCTGCGCTCCAGACTGTGGGCTACAAGGAATTGTTCCAGTACTTCGACGGCGAATTCGACCGCGATGAGGCAGTGCGGCGCATCCAGGTAAACACCCGCCACTACGCCAAGCGCCAGCTCACCTGGTGGCGCCGGGACCAAGCCATAAAGTGGATTAACCTATCTGAGCACCGTTGACAACGGCCTCCTGGGGGGTGATGAAGCGCATTTTGCCGTCTCCCTGCTTGGCCATGAGGATCATTCCCTTTGACTCTATGCCGCGGATTACGCGCGGGGCAAGGTTTGCAAGGATGCAGATCTGCTTACCCACCATATCTTCCGGTGAATAATACTCTGCGATGCCGGAAACAATTGTGCGCTGGTCAATGCCGGTGTCAATTGTGAGTTTCAGGAGT
Organism: Bacteroidales bacterium; assembly: GCA_017478685.1. The sequence continues at coordinate 4,459 of JAFVDC010000019.1, forward strand.
TTGTCCGTCTTGGGAACGCGCTCTGCGGCAAGTACCGTTGCAGTACGGATATCCATTGCGCCGAAATCGTCGAAGGTGACCTCGGGCTTCTGGGGCTCAATCTTCTTTGCGGCCTCGGCGGCAGCCTTTGCGGCTTCGGCCTCCAAGCGGGCCTTCTTGATGGCCTCAAGACGCGCAATCTGGGCCTCGATCTCTGCGTCCTCGATCTTTCTGAACAGCAGCACCGCCTCTCCAAGCTGATGCCCGGCGGGAAGGAGTTCGGCGTTCCCCAGCATGTCCCAGCATAGTGTGATTTGAGATTTCTCGACTTCGCTCGAAATGACAGAAGGGGTGTGCACGGCCTTGCCTTCATCGGCCTTGTAGAAGTTCACGGTGGGCTTTCCTTCGCCGGCGCGGTAGTCGTGGCCGGCGTTCACGCCAACCCGCAGGATGTCGCGAAGTTTCTGGGCGCTGAACGGAGTGAACGGCTCAAAGGCGATTGCAAGGTCTGCGCATATCTGAAGGCAGGTGTAGAGGATGCTGGCGCAGCGGTCCATGTCCTCTTTGGCAACCTTCCAGGGCTCCATGTCGGAGATGTATTTGTTGCCTATGCGGGCCATGTTCATAGCCTCCTTCAGGGCCTCCCTGAAGTGGAAGGTCTCGATATTCTTTTCAAGGGCTTCACGGCAGGGCTTCAGGGCCTCAAGCGTTTCGGCATCAACGGCTTCCGGCTTCCTGTTCTCGGGCACTGCACCGCCGAAATACTTGTGGGTGAGCACCACGGCGCGGTTTACGAAGTTGCCGAAGACGGCAAGAAGTTCTGAGTTGTTGCGGGCCTGGAAATCCTTCCAGGTGAAGTCGTTGTCCTTGGTTTCGGGGGCGTTGGCGGTAAGGACATACCTCATGACGTCCTCGCAGCCCGGGAACTGTTCCTCGTATTCATTCACCCAAACCGCCCAGTTGCGGGAAGTTGAAATCTTGTCTCCTTCAAGGTTCAGGAACTCATTGGAAGGTACGTTGTCCGGGAGGACATAGTCTCCGTAAGCCTTTAGCATTGAAGGGAATACAATGCAGTGGAACACAATGTTGTCCTTGCCGATGAAATGCACCAGGCGGGTTTCAGGGTCCTTCCACCACTTTTCCCAGCTTTCCGGGAGAAGCTCCTTGGTGTTTGAAATATAGCCGATGGGGGCGTCGAACCAAACATACAGCACCTTGCCTTCGGCACCATCTACCGGAACGGGAACACCCCAGTCCAGGTCACGGGTGACGGCACGGGGCTGCAGACCGCCGTCCAGCCAGCTCTTGCACTGGCCGTAAACGTTGGTTTTCCACTCCTTGTGCTGCTCCAGGATCCAGTCGCGGAGCCAGGGCTCGTACTTGTCAAGGGGCAGGTACCAGTGCTTGGTCTTCTTCTTTACGGGGGTGGACCCGCTGAGCTTGGATTTGGGGTTCAGGAGTTCTTCGGGGCTCAGGGTGCAGCCGCAGTTCTCGCACTGGTCTCCGTAGGCGTGAGGGTTGCCGCACTTGGGGCAGGTGCCCTCTATGAGGCGGTCCGTGAGGAACATGCGGGCCTTGTCGTCGTAGAGCTGCTCGGATTCCTTAGTAATGAAGTCATCCTGGTCATAGAGCTTGCGGAAAAACTCCGCGGCATTTTCGGCGTGGACCTCCGACGATGTGCGGGAATATATGTCAAAGTTAATCCCAAGGCCGGTGAAAGCGTCCTTCATTACACGATGGTATTTGTCCACAATGTCCTGTGGAGTCACGCCTTGCTCCCTTGCCTTGATGGTGATGGGAACGCCGTGTTCGTCGGATCCGCAGATGAAGAGGGCGTCTTCTCCGCGCATCCTCAGATAGCGGACAAAGATGTCTCCGGGAATATATGCTCCTGCAAGGTGGCCGATATGAACCGGGCCGTTGGCGTAGGGGAGTGCGCAAGTCACTAGGGTCCTTTTGTAACTCATTATTTCTTTATTCTACCAAGTTTTACGTTTATTGTCTTTTTCAGGGCGTTTAGGCTCTGGAGTTCCTCCAGGAGGCCGTTTACCTCTTCCGGGGATGCCGTGGCAAGTTTGCGGTTGATTTCGGCCTGCCTGGATTGCAGGCGTTTGTCGTGGAAGGCCAGGATGGCGCGCGGGACATACGTCACAAGCCAGGAATCCGTGGTGGTGAGGGCGTCGGAGAAATTGTGGACGGTGAGCTCGTATTTTTCTGTTGCGAGATCCGCCACGACACCCGCTACGGAGCGGTTTTCTCCGTCCATTAGGCTCCTCACAATTGCATCCTGGTCCAGGCCTTGGTCGTACAGGCCGAAGTAGGCGTTGTAGGCGGCCTCATAGCCGGCGTTGGAGAAAGTGATGTTGTCTGCGCTAAGGGCAGCGTCAATGAATTCGGCCATCGTTTGCGAGCCGTCAGGGTTGTAGAACTCAGAGTCCGTTTCAAACTTCAGTTCCGAGCATCCGTAACGCAGGATGAATCCAAGGAGCTCACGCTCTGAGGGCTCCATGATACGCTCTGCGGGCGCGCTAGGTTGGGATGTGGCTGGGGAGGACTCCGGTACGGTACGCGTGGAGAA
>JAFVDC010000199.1 GCA_017478685.1 Bacteroidales bacterium
AAAAAATAAAACTATTTAAAAATGGAATCACCAGGTTTTGAAAGGGTGCATTGACAGATAGGAATTGTAGTAGTGCCTGTCTCCGGTCACCTCCTGCCCAAGCCAGAAAGGCTTCTCAAATGCATCAGAGGCATTCTCCAGTTCAATTTCGGCCATAACAAGTCCCTCATTGTCCCCGTAAAACTCATCCACCTCAAAGAATCTTCCGGAGGGTTCCGGAATTATGTAGCGGGTTTTGTCGATGATGCCGCCGTGGCAGAGTTTCAGGAGGGCTTCGGCATCGGGCAGGGGAATCTCAACTTCCCATTCTGTGCGGGAGATATCGTCGGCCGAAGGGCTCTTGATTGTGAGAATGCCGATGTTGTCCTTGATGCGGACGCGGACGGAATTGCCGTTGTCGCGGGCTATGTAGCCCTGTTTTATGCGGTGGGTTTCAGTGGTCTGGGCCTTGAAGGCGCTGCTGAGCACCAGGAATTTACGTTCTGTTTCCGTGTGAATCATACTCTACATGAGCCATTTGGACATATCCTTTCCGGCGGCAAGGCCGTTTCTGATTTCCGTGGAGGAAATTGTTACGAGCGGCGCCTTCAGGAGAAGTATTTTATACAGTGGGTTCTCTTTCATAAGACGGGCCTTGGCATGGCCGCGGTGATAGCCTTTGCGGGGGAAGACCACCACGCCGTAGTCAAGGAGAATGCGTTCATGGAAGCGCCAGCCGCCAAAGCATTCAAGGTTGTCGGCACCTATAACAAGGGTGAAACTGTGCTCCGGTTCTTCGGCCTTGAGGGTGTCCAGGGTGCGGATAGTGTACTGCGGCGGAGTCATGTGAAGCTCCGTGTCCTTTACAACCACCTTCAGCTCCGGGTGACGGGCTACGGCCTCCAGGGCGGCGTCATAGCGGGTTTGGCCAAGGGGGAGGCTGTGGGCGTCCTTGAAAGGGTTCTGCGGGGTTACCACAAGGTACACCATGTCAAAGCCGGCTTTCTCCGTGAGGAAACGGATAATTGCCTCGTGGCCCTTGTGAAGGGGGTTGAAGGAGCCGCTGTAGACTGCTATCCGCATAAGAATGAATTCACCATCTCTTCGGCCTCACGGAAGGCGGTTTCAAGGTCGTCGTTGATGAGGACGCGGTCGAACTTAGGAGCGTAGGTCATTTCTTCCGCAGCCTTTGCCACGCGCTCCTCAATGGCTTCAGGGGTATCCGTGGCGCGGGCAATGAGCCTTCGGCGGAGTTCCTCCACGGAAGGGGCCTGGATGAACACTGACAGCGCGCTGTCCCCAAAGTACTTTTTGAGGGATACGCCGCCTTTGACGTCTACGTCAAATACTATCACATGGCCCTTGGCCCAGATACGGTTGACCTCGCTTTTGAGGGTGCCGTAGAAGCGGTCTTCGTATACCTCTTCAAACTCCACAAACTTCCCGTCCCGTACCATGAGGCGGAAAACATCGGCACTGTAGAAAAGATACTCCACGCCGTCCTGCTCCGTGCCCCGTGGAGGGCGTGAGGTGGCCGAAACGGAGAATTCTATCTCCGGGTGCAGGCCCAGGATATGATTGACGATCGTGCTTTTGCCGCTACCTGACGGGGCCGAAAAAATAAGTACTTTACCGCTCATTATTGTATCCGATTTCTATCTGCTGCAAATTTACTAAAATAATTGCATACAGAAAACAGGCCCCAAACGTGGCCGGGACGGGAAAAATGCGTATCTTTGCGCAAAATCTTAGTTCTATGAAATACAAATCACTGCTGGTTTTCAGCGTGCTCCTTGCGGCGATAGCCGTGAGTTGTAGCAAAGAAAACGCCTCGGGCAACCTGCCCACGGGCATCGACATCGAAGTAGGTGAAAACAGCTCTCTGTTCATTCTCAATCAGGGAGCATGGCCCGGAGGGTCCACTCTGGACGTGAAAAATCTCTCCACGGGAGAGTTCAGCGCAAACTGGTTTGACGCGGCAAATCCAGATGTGGCGCAGGGCCTTGGAAACACCGGCAACGACATGGCCGTAATAGGCGGCAAACTATGGGTCCTCATGAACGGATCCAATATCATATCCGTAGTCAATCCGGCTACCGGAAAACTGGAGCGCACCCTGGATGTGGACAGCCCCAGATATATAATCAAGAAGGGAGAATATGCCTATGTAACCTCTTATGGCGCCGCAATTGACGGCTCTGTATTCGGCGTCAAAGGCAAGGTGTACCGTATAGATCCTGTCTCATATGATTATGAAACTGTGGAGGTTGGCTACCAGCCCGAAGGCCTCACCGTCCTTGGAGACAAACTGTATGTGGCAAACAGTGGTGGATATCAGACAGAACATGACAACTACCTGTCTGTCATAGACTTGTCATCTTTCTCGGTTATCGGCAACATTGAACTCCCGGTAGAGAACCTCAACCGTCTTTTCAGCGCTGGCGGAAAGCTTTGGGTCACCACCTATGACTGCTACACCCCGGACTGGAGTGCCATAACTACGCCCGCAAGCCTTGGAAGCGTGACGGCGGACGGAGAATATGAGGCCGTAAAGGTTTCCTCAGTAGGTTTTCCGGCCCTGTCCAAAGATAAGCTTTATATGGTATCTTATGACGGTGTCTCCTGCATTGATACGGCGGATTCATCTGTGTCAAAGATTGAACTGAAAGGTGAGGACGGAAAGGCTTTCGCATTGTCAAATCCCTATGGCATGACCGTGAATCCCGTCAATGGAGACCTCTATTTCTCCGATGCAAACTTTACCGGAGACAGCCGCGTGGTTTGTTTCGGCCCGGACGGTTCATTCAAATGGTCCCAGACCACCGGCATCGGTACGGGCCCGCTGTTGGTCTACTGATTATATTTCAACAGACACAGACCCCATGACGTGGAAACCCGGCATGGGGTATTGTTTTACAATTTCGTAGTGGCAGTCGAACATGTTCCTGAGTTCCACTGCCAGCCGAAGGACGCGGAGGGGCTTCCAGGAAAGGGTCATGTCCCAGGTGGTGAAGGCAGGGAGCATGGCCTCCGGACGGGAAGAAGCGGCGGAGTATCGGATGCCTGTGACTTGCCCGCGGATATCGGCCCTCAGGGGCCCACAGGCAACTATAATGTTTAAAGATCCGCTGTGAAGGGGAATGTAGGGAATCTGCCAGGGAGACGAAGGGTCGAAGGCGCGGTTGAAACTGTATCTGGCGGTGATTCCCGCCTTCCATGAAGCAGCGTTGTAAGCCACGGTGGCGTCCCAGTCGTCGCCAAGCACCAGAACCCTCCCTATATTGAACATGCTCCAGCGGAAAAGGCTTCCGTTTGGAACGGCTATGAGCTTGTCTGTCACGTGGTTGAAGTAAAGCTCCTCGCGCACCCTGAAATTCCACGGGCCGAAGCTCCTTTCCCACTTCCACCAGGCGCCCACCTGCCACACTTTTTCCGGCCGAAGGTCCCGGGCCCCCACGTTTGTGTAATATAGGTCATTGAACGACGGCAGCCTGCAGGAGCGCTTCCCAAGAAAGCCGAACTCCCAGTCAAAGCGCGGGTGCCAGTCCACAATAAGGGCGGGGGAGAGGAACTGGTAACCGTCGCTCGTTCCCTGATACTGCACGCTTGCCTGTATCCTCCAAGGGTCCAGAATGAAGGCCGAAGAAAACGCCCCCAGAACCTGCTGCCTCCGTGCCTCGAACTGGCAGTGGAGCCAGTCGGCCTGGGCGTCAACGGCGGCGTTAAGGTGCAGCCAGGGAAGCGCCTGCCATCCAAGCGAAGCGGCGGCATACGCGCTTTGGAGCCTATAGTTCCAGTTTGCGCTAACGGAAGGATCAAGCTCGGATACGTCCATGAAATCCAGCCCGTCAAGGCTGTACCTGCCCTTTACAAGAAGCCGAAGGTTATGCCCCAGGGACTGCTCTCCGGACACCTGCGCGGTAAGATTGCGGTCGTATTGCCGGTCCAGCGAGTGCGGATACTTGCCGCTCTGCTTGAACACCGGGCCCGGGATGCCGCGGCCGGCGTCGTACCAGCTGGCCGAAGCTTCGTATCGGCCCCCCTGAGGAAGGAACCAGAAGTGCCCGGCGGCCCTGAAAGCCTTTATGTCGCAGTTTTGGCGCGTAAGGAGAGTGTCTTTCCCAAGGTCCAGCGTGTGGAACGGATACTGCCCGTTGGCCCTGTCTCCGCCAAGCCTTAGCCGTGCTGCAAAACGCCCCCGCCGGGTTTCGATGCTCCCGGACGGAGAAACTGTGCCGAATGCCCCTCCGCGCAGCCTCAGCCGTATTTTTCGGCCTTCAGGCATGGCCGTCCTCAGGTGCAGCGACGACGCGCTTCCATATTCGCGGGCCGTTTGAAGGAGGGCCGATTTCTGCCCGGAAAAGAGCTCTATGGTCTCAAGGTCTTCGGTAAATAGCCTGCCAAGGTCCACCTGCGCGTTTTGGGCGTTGTCTATGGGAACTCCGTCCATGAAAATGGCCGTGTGGGCGCTCCCGAGGCTTCTGACATTTACGGTTTTGAGGCCGCCCACTCCGCCGTAGTCCCTTAGCTGGATGCCGCTGAAATCCCTTATGGCATCGGCCGCGGAAGGGGATTCCGTTAGACGCTCTCCGCTCACGGCCGAAACCGGCGGCGACACGTTACGGCTTGCCGTTACGCTGGATGCCTCAAGGGTGTCCGGCGGGGAAATCAGGATGGCGGCTATGAGAGGAAAAATCATTCTCCCAGTGCCTTCAGGATGTCTTTGGTAAGGTTTACGGCCTTTTTGGAAGGAAGGTCGAAGGGAAGGCGCGGGGCGTCTCCCGTGCGAAGGACCGCCGCCCAGGTTCCGGGAATGGATGTCTCTTCCAGGCGGGCTTCAATAAACTGCCAATACCTCCAGCTGGAGAAGTCCAGAACCAGGAGTCCGTCCTCATCGGACACATTTCCGCGAGCCTTCAGTACTCCGGAAAGTTTTTCCTTTGCAGCCTCCCTGCCTTCGGCCTTGAACAGCGCGGTTCCGCTGTCCATTAGCTTAACCTTTGAAATATTGGACATGTTTCTGACGTTTTTTCACCGCAAATTTAGGAAAAATCTTATATTTCCTCTATAAATCCAATCTTCTCATCGCACAGGAGTTCCCAGCGAGGGATATGCCTATACCACACCCAACAACAACCTTACCCGCGATGTTCATTGCGAGTGTTAAAAAGGATTAATAAAACAATTTCCTCTTCGGGCTCTATGGCCACACACTGGCGTCCTAAGCCGCATAAAGCGTGAGTCAGTTTGCAGACGGGGTCGCGCCACCACAAATATATTGACCTTACAGTATGCGGTATATATTGGACCGACCGACTACTCGGAAGGGACAATATCGGGCGTAAAGTCCCTATACGGGACGTTGTCGTGAAGGATGTACCACACGGCCGTCAGCATCTTGCGAGCTATGGCAACCTGAACCTTCATTTTGTTTTTGTGCCGCACGGTGCACTGGATATAGCTAAAGCGATTGTAGTAACAACCTTGGGTCTTACTGGCCGACCACGAGCATTCAATGAGCGTTTTCCGCAGATACTTGTTGCCGTGAGTTACTCTCCTTGACTTGATTTTCCCGGCACTTTCCTCATTACGAGGCTTTAACCCTGCCCAAGATACAAGATGAGCAGCGGTCTGAAAGGCATCCATGATGGTTCCCACTTCGGCAATAATGGCTGTGGCGGAACGGGCTTGTACGCCCGGAATGGTTTGAAGGTTGGCATACTGCTTAGGGAAGTACTGTTTGCAAATCTCATCCATCTTGGCCTGACATTCATCCTTGTGCCGTTGTGCAAGCTCAACTTCCTCACGAAGTTGTCTTATGGTATCTATATCGGCTGCGCTGATGACGCCGGAAAGGGCACTGACAAGGACATCTTTACCAATACGGTTGA
>JAFVDC010000200.1 GCA_017478685.1 Bacteroidales bacterium
AGGCCGAACCCGTCAGAAATGTAATAACGGAGATGGAAGAAATGGATCTGGGTGTCCTTGTGGACGAACTCGTCGTCGCTCACGGCCGTGAGGGCCTCGGGGTCCCAGTTCACCATCCGGACTCCCTTGTAGATCCACCCCTTGCGGTAAAAATAGACAAAGGTATTGATAACGGCCTCGGAGAGAGCCGGTTCCATCGTGAACCGGGTACGGTCCCAGTCGCAGGAGCATCCCAGCTTGCGGAGCTGCTCCAGGATAATTCCTCCGTGCTCTTCTTTCCATTCCCAGGCGTGCCTGAGGAACTCCTCACGGCCGATATCCTCCTTCTTTATGCCCTGGGCCTTGAGCTTTGCCACCACCTTTGATTCGGTGGCGATTGATGCGTGGTCCGTGCCGGGCACCCAGCAGGCGTTCTTGCCGTCCATGCGGGCCTTGCGGATGAGGACATCGTTGAGGGTATTGTTGAGCACATGGCCCATATGGAGGATTCCGGTCACGTTGGGCGGCGGAATCACTATGGTATATGGCTGTTTTTCATTGGGTTCACTGTGGAAAAACTTATGGTCTAGCCAATACTTGTACCACTTGTCTTCCACCTGGGCTGCACTGTACTTTGCGGCAAGTTCTTTCATATAATTACGTTTAATCCTACAAATTTACTGCTTTTTTATTAATTTTGCGAAAATTAAAAGGATTATGGACAACAACCAACCCAAACCCCAGAATCAGCTCAGCATAGAGCTCAATCCCCAGACCACAAAGGTATCTTACTCAAACCTTGCAATCATATCCCATTCACGCAGTGAATTCGTGCTGGACTTTGCTACCACCCTCCCCGGCCTTCCCAAGGCAATGGTGAGTGACCGCATCATCATGACCCCTGAGCACGCAAAACGCCTTATGAACGCCCTTTTTGACAATGTTTCAAAGTACGAGGCCCAGTTTGGCGTAATTGATCTCGGTGGAAACAAGGGCCAGGGCCCCCAGCAGGGCGGAGGCACCTTCAACCTTGCCGATTTCGGCCCGTTTGGCGGCGGAAAGAACTAGTATGGATTTATCAAAGATCAGGGCTTTTGCCTTTGACATAGACGGCGTTGCAACTGATGGCGGCGTGTTCTGTGACTCGGACGGAGACCTCCTCCGCACCTACGACGCCAAGGACGGCTTTGCCATAAGAATGGCAATAATGAACGGCTTCCCCGTTGCCGTAATCACCGGCGGAAGCTCCGAAAGCATCCGTAAACGCATGGTTACCAGCGGAGTAAAGCCGGAAGACGTGTTCCTTCACTGCCGTGACAAGAGGGAGCAGTTCCGGCAGTTCTGTGAGCGCTATGGCCTGAATCCCACGGATATCATGTACTTTGGAGACGATGTCCCGGACATTGACTGCATGAAGATGAGCGGCTGCGGAGTATGCCCCTCAGATGCAGTAGAAGAAGTTAAGGATATTGCCGATTATGTAACGGAACATCCCGGCGGAAAGGGCTGCCTCAGGGAAGCTATCGAAAGAACGCTGAGGGAGCAGGGAAAGTGGCGTTTTGACGCCGTAACTTACAAGAAACTGTTCTAAGGAATGGACCTTCACGGCAAACGCATAATACTTGCAAGCGGCTCCCCCAGAAGGCGGGAGCTGCTTAAGGGTTTGGACATTGACTTTACGGTAGATACCGGCAACAACTTCAAGGAGGAGTTTAGCCCGGACACTCCCGCCGAGGAAGTTCCGGTACTCATGTCGGAAGGAAAGTCCGCGGGCTTTCACAGGGCGCTTGATGCCGATGAAATCCTTATTACCGCAGACACCATGGTAATCCTTCCTCCTCAGGACGGCCGCCCCGGGGAGATTCTTGGAAAACCCCATGACCGTGAAGATGCCGCCCGGATGCTCCGGGACCTTTCCGGCCGTGAGCACCATGTCACAACCGCCGTCACCATCCGCTCAAATACCCTCAAGGACACCTTCACGGCTACTACGGAAGTGTGGTTCAAAGAGCTTTCAGATGAAGAAATCTATTATTACATAGACACTTACAAGCCCTTTGACAAGGCAGGCGCATACGCTATCCAGGAGTGGATAGGCCATATTGGCATCACGCGCATAGAAGGGTCCTATTTCAATGTAGTGGGGTTCCCCGTCCAGAGGGTTTGGGAGCACCTGCAGGCATTTCTATAGCCAGGCGCCGTGGAGATAAACACCTAACACATAGTCACTTACGCAAAAGAGGGTGCTGAAAAACAAGCACCCTCTTTTGCATAAATCTTTGATATTCAATCGTTTGCCTCCACGCCATAATGCCATTTGACAAAATCCCGGATGGCATCTTCAACGGGAGTGAGCGTATATCCTAGTTCACGGCGGGCACGGGCGCAGGTGTACCACTCCTCGTACTCAAGCTGGCGTACATTGTGCGGATAAATGTCATTGTGAATGCCGATAAGGCCAAGAATGTGCCCTATTCGGCCTACGCAGTCTACAATCCAGTTGGGGAACTCAAGGCATAGCTGCCTGTAGCCGCAAACCTTGGCCTGAAGACGGTAATAGTCTTTCAGTTTTATGCACTCTCCCGTAAGAAGATACCTTCCACTTCCCTTCTCCAGGGCGTTTGCAATGGCATTTGCAGCATCCTTCACGTGAAGGATGGACTTGGCGCCGCGGGTGACAAAAACTAGCGGCTTCCTCCAGCCAAGGAGCACCATCTGGCCGGAAGACGGCTTGGAGTCGTACGCTCCCAGCATGAAGCCCGGATTCACAATAACTATCCTAAGCTCCGGATGCGCGGAGCCATACTCCAGAATGGCGTCCTCCCCTGCCTTCTTGCTGAGGGCGTACGGAGACTTGTCGTAAGGCGGGCCGAAGGGGGCGTTTTCGTCCGAGGGGTGCTCAGAAGTACCTGTAACGATGGTATTTGCGGTACTTGTGTGTACGAGAACCCCTATCCCACAGCGCGTTGCAACCTCACACAGCATCTTTGGAAGGTCCCTGTTCACCGGATAGAAATCCTCCACGGAAGGCAGTTTCATGTCGGTGGTGCCGGCGCAGTTCACAATGGCGTCACATCCTTCGGCCGAAGCCAGGAGGTCTTCAAAGGAAAGGATGCTTCCCTTAACTATCTCTACTCCAGGCACGTCAAGGGCCGAACGAACCAGTGCGCGAACCTCGATTCCGCGTGCCAGAAAAACTTCAAGCACGTTTCGGCCCAAAAGCCCCGTTGCACCAAGGAGAAGGACTTTCATCAGTGAGCCCTCCGGAGATTGGGAGAGAAAACCTTCTGGGGAATTTCCATCGCAAGGATTATCCCAAGGACTATTGCAATTGCCACTTTGGCCGCCGTAAATCCCGTAGTAAGAGACTGTTGGAAACTACCTGAAGTGAGGTAATAAGTGAACCAGAAAATGCCGGCTCCGGGCACCAGGGGAAAGATTCCGCACAGGAGAAAAACCTGGGCGGGGCACTTTGAAGGCACTGCCAGGAAACGGGACACCAGCGCCACCAGGACGGCGGCAGAGAGAGTTGCCACCGCAGGGCTGGCCCCGGCAAGGCGTGCAAGAAGCAGGTATGCAACCCAGCCTGCCGCCCCCACAAGGCCTGTGGTAACATACAGTTCCCTGTCTACCCCAAAGAGGCAGCCGAAGGCGGCGGTACCCACAAAGGCAGCCAGGGCTTGCCACAGATATGAAGCGGTTTCCGGATTTACTCTCATGCCGGTAAGTTCTATGACTCCACCGCTTATGGCGCCGTCAAACAGGAAGGACAGCGACACTCCAAGCGCAATGCAGAAAAAGCCCAGCATTGCATCCGTGAGCCTGGTA
>JAFVDC010000201.1 GCA_017478685.1 Bacteroidales bacterium
AGTTCTGGAAGATGGCGCCGTTGCCGCCGTAAATGATAAGCTCATGCGGGTGCTGGGCCACTCTTTCGTCAAGGTTGTTCTGAATCATGGCCATTATTGCCGCGGCCTGCCTGGATTTTGCCGGGTATTCGGCAATGGGCCTTGCATATATCTTATAGGAAGGCCGATACCTGTACATGTAAATTCGGCCGAAATCCTTGAGCTCCTTTGCAAATTCCGGAGCAAGTTCCGCGTGGAGGCTTGCAGGGAAATAGCGGAGGGCGTTTTTAAGCGCCAGCACCTTTTCTTCCTGGTTCAGGATGTCTTTGCGCTTGGGAGCGTGGTTTATTTCTGTGTCGTAGGGTTTGGCCTCCGGGAGCGATGCCGGAATGCCCTGAAGTATTTCTTCTTTGAAGGTCATAGTTCTATGTGGTTGTTAACTTCTGTAAGTACCTGTTTTTCAAGCTCTGCGGCCTGTGCCTCAATTTCGTCGGCCCTTTGAAGGAGCGGCTGAGCCGATGATTTGTCCGATAGTGAAGCGGCGTTGATGCGCACGTTGAGGCGGGCGCCGCGAATGCCTGCCACGGCGGCAAGGGCTGCCACTCCGGCGTCAGATGCGCTGGCGGGGTTGCCCTTTTTGGCCATCTCAAGCGCCAGGGGAAGGGCCTTCAGGGCTGCTTCCATAGTGCGCAGAGGAACATTTGCCGCATTGAGCGTGGCTTCTTCAATTGCCTTTGCGCGTGCGGCCTTCTCCTCTTCCGTGCCCTTCGGCATGGAGAAGCAGTCCATTATGCGGTTGAAGGCGGCGGTGTCTTCATCTATAAGGTCAAGGAGCTCATCAAGGATGGCCTGGCCTTTTTCGGCAACATCGCTGAACTCTTTCCAGCGGGCGTCCCAGCCCCTCTTGTGGGCCGATAGATTTGCGACCATTGTTGCAAGGGCGGCGCCGAAGGCTCCCATTGCGGCACTTACGGAGCCGCCGCCGGGGGCTGCGGATTCCGACGCCGTTTCCCGGGTGAAACCTTCCAGTGTCATCTGGGCAAGGCCCGCCTTCTTATTATCTATAAGGTATTCGATTACTTTTTCCGAGGGGTTGAACGGCTTTAAGTCGTCAAGGGACATGGACTTCACGGCTATCTTCACTATCTCCTCTTCTGAAATGCCAAGGGACCGCTGCTGACGCTCAAGGTAGAATCGGCCGGCCTCCATGAGGACACGCTTGGGGACCAGGCCAACAATTTCGGCACCGGTAACGCGTAGACCACGGGCGGCTGCACAGCGGCAGACCTCCTCAAAGGCCACATGAAGGGGAGTGGCATCTATGTCCGTTATGTTCATGGAAACCTGGGCGATGCCGTATTCGTCTATGTACCAGCCTATTGCCTTGGTGCCTTTGAGGGTGCCGGGAATCCAGCCTTCTCCACTAGGGTTCTTCCGGCCTTTTTCACGGACATCGAAGGCAACTGCCATGGCGCGGCGGGTGCTGGTGGTGTTGAGGTTGAAGTTTACGGCCACAAGGAAGCCCCTGGCGCCTACGTTTGTGGCACCGGCCTTCTCTGCAATGGCGTCCCACTTGCCGCCGAAATCCGGCTTGCGGGATTCGTCGGACATCTTTTCCTTCAGGGCCTCATATTCTCCCTGGCGGCACACGGCAAGGTTCTTCCTTTCCGGCTTGAACGCGGCAGCTTCATAGCAGTAGCAGGGGATACCAAGTTCTTCATAGAGCCTTTTTGCAAGGCCCCGGGCAAGTTCTGCGCATTCTTCCAAAGTGATGCCGCTCACTGGAATGAGCGGGAGGACATCCGTGGCGCCGCTACGCGGGTGGGCGCCGTGATGCTTTGTCATGTCAATGAGTTCCTTTGCCTTGGCGGCGCCGCGGAAGGCGGCTTCACAAACGGGCTCAGGTTCACCCACAAAAGTTACCACCGTCCTGTTGGTGGCTTCACCTGGGTCTACGTCCAGAACCTTTATACCTTCAACTTCCTTGATTGCCGCCACGATGGCATCAATGACACTTTTGTCCCTTCCTTCACTGTAATTGGGAACGCACTCTATGATTCTTTTCATTACTTAAGTTTTAGTGTCTTCAAATTTAGTCATTTTTTCAGAGAAAAGTGCCATATTTGTGACATGAAACGCATTTTAGGTATTATTCTTTTAATTTTTGCGGCATGCAGCTGCAACACCCGGCAGGCCGCGCTCCGTAACGGAGACCTTATATTTGTAGGTATTCCGCTCAGTTACAATCTTGAGGCAGATTCCATGGATTCTGCAATATCGGCCTCTACCGGCAAGGAGGGGGGCCTTAACCTTATCCACGTTGCAATCGCGGAGGTGAAGGCCGATTCCGTCTGGATTATCGATGCCACCATAAAGCACGGGGTGGACCGTCATCCGCTGGATACTTTCCTGACGGATTTTACCCTGAAGGACGGCTCGCTTCCGGAGTTCATCATAAAGCGTGTAGAGGGAGTAGACGCCGATGCCGCGGTGGAGCGCGCAAAGACTTTCTGCGGCAGGGCGTACGACAAGTGGTTCTTGCCGGACAACGATGAGCTTTACTGCTCGGAGCTTGTCCAGCTGAGTTATCTTGACGCAGACGGAAAAGAGGTCTTTGACAGCGAGCCCATGAACTTCCTGGCCCCGGATGGCACCATGCCCATATACTGGGAGCAGCTCTTTGCCATTCTTGGCATGGATGTCCCGCAGGGGCTTCCCGGAACCAACCCTCAGAGGATGTCGGAATCCACAAACCTGACTTCTGTCCCTGTATCTATCCTGCCGGGTAAGTAGCTTATTATCAGTGTATTACGTACTGTCGGGTGCACCTGCAGGTGCACCCGAGTTTGTATAAGTGCTTGATAATTAAGGAATTTGTGGGCAGGAATAAAAAAAGAAAAAAAATATTTGGAGATTAGAAATTTTGTTGTACTTTTGCGGTGTACTAATAAACTAATACACTCAAAGATATGATTGAAATTTCTAATCTCGGATTCAGTTACGGCCCCAAGCCGGTACTGAAAAACATCTCCCTGAAGGCTTCAGAGGGCAATATCTACGGCCTTCTTGGAGAGAACGGAGTGGGAAAGACCACCCTTCTTACTCTCCTCTGCG
>JAFVDC010000202.1 GCA_017478685.1 Bacteroidales bacterium
ACATATCATGAAAAGAACATTTCAACCTTCCCGTCGCAAGCGCGTGAACAAGCACGGCTTCCGCGCCCGCATGGCTTCCGCCAACGGCCGCCGCGTCCTTAGCGCCCGTCGCCGCCATGCACGTAAGAAACTCTCCGTCTCCGACGAAGACCGCTGGTAGTTTCCGCGGCCGGCCCGGAATCTCGTAAGCGCCACTCCAGCCGGTTCTTACAACAATCACCTAACGCAGACCGCTCCTTCGGCCTGCGTTTTTTGTATCCCCCTCCCTCTCTTCATTCCCCTCCGCGCCCCCTTATATTTCTCCCCTCCCGGTGCAAGCTAAACGCCGCTCTATCAATCGTTTACAAGAAAGCCTACTAGAAATAATTCTGGTAGACTTTTCCGCAAGCGCCTCGCTATCAGCAACTTAACCTCCACCGTCCACAATGTGCAGATACTTCTTTATTTGTGAAGGTTTTGCTGCCGTTCTTGCCGACAACAGTTTATGAAGTTCATACTTCCTTAATATCGGCAGTCCCGGAACTTCTCTCACGCTTGAAATGTATTCTTCCTTCATCAGGATCCGCGTGCAATCTTTATAAACTGCATCTGAGTAATTGTCTTTGTCCTCGCGGATATCATGCTCGCTTCCGGTGTTGTCATGGAAGCTTCGTATCATGGCTTCATAGTCTCCGTAATAACTGATTGCGCCCACATAATCAATTACATTCCAAGTACTTATTATATAATCGGCCAGTTGTTGTACTTCAGAGGACGAGAGGCCTTTCATCCATAGGTCCAACTGGGCATAATGCACCCAATCACCCTTTTTATATATGGCGCGTATGTCTCGAAGGGCACTCCGAAGTTTTCCTGAGGCGGCCGATTCGTCAAGAGGTCTGGAGTACGGGTTACGGTTTTTGAAATATCGAAGGAAGTTCCACCTGTAATCTTCGGCCTTAACAACTATTTTCCTCTCTACCGGGTTGTTATTATTGTAATTTATGGTTGTACGCACAGCTTTGTTTCCCAATTTGACAGAACTGCCGAACCTTTTCTGGAAAAGGGAATTCTTACGTCGCCTGGACTTGTTCCATTCCCTGGAAAAACAGTGAGTGTACTGCTGCACAAACCTTACCATCTGCTCTGCACTTGTGAACCGGCAAGCGCTATGAAGGTGGTCCGGCATAGGGCACAAAGCAAGCACCGTGACATCCATTCTCTCTGCCAGGGTACAGAAAATGGTAAAGTAGACAAGGTAGTCCCTGAGCGAATAGAAGATAACGACTCCGCCTTTTGTTTTCTGGTAAATGTGGTGAACTTCACCCTCTGCGACTCTACGTTTCATATGCATTTATTTTGCTGCCAAATTATGCATTATGCGGCCGTTATGCAATAACCCCGTAACAAATAGCGTTGTTTCACGTGAAACATTTTGCTGTTTTAAAGGAGTACGGGTAAACGACTATTCCCAAATGACGATTACCCTTGAAAATTTAAGGGCCCTAGGCTCCCCGGCACGGCCTTTCATGTGGTATCGGCCTTCATTTTCAAGGGCCGAAAGAGCGGCGTTAACCCTGGAAAGGTTCACATTAAGCTCATTTGAGAAGATATCAAGGACCCGGCCGATACTTTTCGCTATCCTGACAGGGTTGTCCGTGCGTGCAACACCGGAGTAAAGACGCGTGAGTTCTTCGCGGTGATCCCCGATGTCCTTAAGGGCAATTCCTTCCGGATGCCGCAGGAAAAGGAGCATGACGGCTTTCGACATGGGCCGGAGTTTGAGTTCGTTTCCTCCATAATAAATCCTGTAACCACGAGTTATGCGTATGACCTCATGCGGCGGAGGCGGGACCAGTCCACCTGCCGAAGCCTCTTTTACGAAACCGGACAATTCTGCAGCCTCAGTTTCATCGGCCAGGCCGGGATACTCCTTCTCTGGCTCTTCCAGAATGGTCCCGGCGTTATGGAGAAAGTAGTAAAGGAGGAGCTGGCTATAGTAGGTCATGGTGTTTTAGTTATGTTTTACGCAAAGGTAGTTTAACCACAATTTAGCCAGTGCAAGCTAAAATACTGACAGCCAGGCGTTTACAAGAAAGCCTACCAGAATTATTTCTAGTAGACTTTCTTGTAAAAGCTTGATAATGTGCTAGTTAGCTTGCACCACCAGGGGAGAAAAATAGGGGGCGCAATGTGCAGGGGCAAGCGCAGAGCACAAGCCCGGGGCGCTACTTCTCAATGGGGTAGAGCTTCAGGAGCAGCAGGATGAGGAGGGCGATGGCGGCCGGGAACAGGGAGAACAAGGCCCAGATCATGGTTTGGACGGAGGACTGGTTCACGATTGTGACCACGGTTTCTCCGGTTGCGGGGTCTGTGCCGGAGATAAAACCGGCAAGGCCAAGGAGCAGCGCCACAAGTGCACCTGAGATGGCCGAACCAAACTTCTGGGACATGGTGCCGGAAGAGAAGATGAGGCCGGTGGAGGAGGTTCCGTTTTTCTCCGTGGCATAATCCGCCACGTCTGCATACATTGACCAAAGAAGCGGAGAGTAAATGCCGATACCCACGGAAGTTAGGATGACGGTTGCAACCATGAGCCAGATATAGGCGGGGTCCATGGGGATGAAGAAAAAGCCGATGGACGTTACTGCGCAAATGACTGCAGCCCAGGCAAATGCCTTCTTCTTGGAGCCTACCCACTTTGTGAAGCGGGGAGACAGGCCGCCGAAGACCATGCAGGTAACCTCACCGAAGGTCATGAACACCGTGTAGTTGATGATGAGACCGGACACCGTCACGTCTCCGTGCAGGCAGTACTCCAGAAGGTAACCGGCAACTGCATAGCGGAATCCGTTGAAGAAGTTGGTGCAGATGCCAATCAGGGTCAAATAGATCCAGGGCTTGTTGCGGAAAAGGTCTGCGAAAGGCTTGAAGGAGAACTTCTCTGCGCGCACCGGCTTCAGGCGTTCACGGGTGAGAAGGCCGCAGGCAAGGGTGCCAAGGGCGGCCACGGCGCCAAGGACCACACCCAGAACCGCATACTGGTGCTGAGGGGTGCCGCCGATCATTTTCTGGAGGTAAGGGAAGGAAAGCAGAGTGACAAAACCCATGGCATAAGCGCCAACCATGCGGTAAGACGAGAACTCGTTCTTCTCATTGTCGTCGTCTGTCATGACGCCAAGAAGTGAGCCGTAGGGCACGTTCACGGCCGTATATACCGCCATCATGAGAAGGTAGAGGGAGTAAGCCCAGATACGCTTCCCAACCGGGCCGAAGTCCGGGGTAAAGAGCAGCAGGGCAAACACCAGCCCAAGCGGAATGGCGCCGAAGATGAGCCACGGCCTGTAGGTTCCCCAGCGGGACTGCGTGCGGTCTGCGATGGCTCCCATCATGGGGTCCGTGACAACATCGAAGAGACGCGCCACCAACATAAGCGTTGCGGTATCTGCAACCGTAAGGCCGAAGATGTTGGTGAAAAACAGCGGGAAGGCAATTGACATAACTTTCCAGGTGATTCCGCCGGCGGCGGCGTCTCCCAGACCGTATCCTATTTTCTCAATGAGTTTGGCCATAGTTTTCTCAGTGTTTAATAGACAAATATAACAATTTTTCCGTATATTTGTGTATTATGAAACAGGGATTTACACTTTTTTTAATGGCCCTTGCACTGGCCGCTGCAATACCTTCTCAGGCACAGAAAATAACCAAACTTGAAAACGGCTGGAAGTTCGCCTTCGGAAATGCCGCAGACCCCGGAAAAGACTGGGGGGCAGGCACGGAGTACTTCAACTACCTCACAAAGGCCCACTCCATCCATAATGAGGGCCCGTACACGGAGACCTTCGACGACTCCGCCTGGCAGGATGTCTCCGTCCCCCACGACTGGGTAACCTCACTCCCCTGTTCCAAGGACGCCAGCCACTCCCACGGCTACAAGACCGTAGGCTGGGAATACCCTGAGACCAGCGTTGGCTGGTACCGTAAATCCCTAAGTTTCGGCAAAGGGCAGGAAGGCCGCCATTTCACCATAAGGCTTGAAGGAGTTTTCCGCAACGCAAGCGTCTGGTTCAACGGCATTTACATGGGCACGGAGCCCAGCGGATATGCCACTCAGACCTACGACATCACCCCCTACATAGACTTCAACGGCGGCCCCAACGTCCTTACCGTACGGGCCGATGCCACTCTTGAAGAAGGCTGGTTCTACGAAGGCGCCGGCATATACCGCAACG
>JAFVDC010000203.1 GCA_017478685.1 Bacteroidales bacterium
AGGTGCAGGTTTCCCGTGATTCCGCCCACTGCATAAATGCCATGAATCTCATCCCCAACCCGGCCTTCGTGATGGAGCTATGCAAACGGGGCAGCCGCCTCGAAGTGCTTGAGCCCCAGAGCCTTAGGGAAGCCGTAAAGGAAGAACTGAAAAACGCGTTGAATCAATATGAAGACTCTTAAGTACACCCTTGCGATGATTGCCGCAGCCTGCGCAGTCTTCGCCTGCAAAAATGAGGAAATGAAACCACAGCAAGGTTACATCGGCCCGTCCAGCATTGAAATCCCGGACGGCCATATGACTCCGGAGGTGCTCCTTTCGCTTGGCCGCCTATCGGACCCCCAGCTGTCCCCGGACGGCAAAACCATCCTTTACGGCGTAAGCTACACTTCCATTGAGGAAAACCGCAGCGTCCGCAACCTCTTCACAATTCCCGTGGAAGGCGGGGAGCCCACCCAGCTCACAATGGACGGAAAGAGCATTTCTTCGGCCCGCTGGAGCAAGGACGGCAATTCAATCTGGTTCCTCCAGGGCGGGCAGCTCTTCAGCGCCCCCTACAAAAACGGGAAGCTTGGGAAAAGGGTCCTGAGGGCCGATGTCCCCGGCGGAATAGACGACTACCTCCTTTCCCCGGACGAGTCCCAGATGATTTACGTAAAAGGCGTCCACAGCCATGTGGAAGTGCCATCTGACACCGATCCCGCCCTTGACAAGGCCAGCGCCTATGCCACGGAAGACCTCATGTACCGCCACTGGGACCACTGGCGCACGGAGATTGCCCACAGTTTTGTGGCAACCCTTGTTAACGGCGTAGTCACCGGCGGCATGGACATCCTTGGAAGCGAAGAGTGCCAGTGGGAGCTCCCCAACGGCCCGTTCTCCGATATCGCAGACCTTGCCTGGAGCCCGGACGGCCGCTACATAGCTTTCTCCTGCAAACCCCTAACAGGCAAGGAGTACGCCTTCTCCACAAACACCTGCATCTTCATCTACTGCCCCCTCACCGGAGAAATCTCGGAGGTTACCACAAAGGGCGGCTACGACACCCATCCAGTATGGAGCCCGGACGGCACCCGCCTTGCCTGGCTTTCCATGGAGCGTGACGGCTATGAGGCCGACAAGGTGCGCCTGATGCTCGGAGACGTCATCCGGGAAGAAGAGGGCGAGGGCCAGTCCGCCAACCCTTCCGTGACTGACATCAGGGAGCTCACCTCAGACTTCAAATATAATGTAGAGAGCCCCGTATGGGCCGAAGACGGTCATTCAATATACTTTTCGGCACTTACAGAGGGCCTTGGGGCCATTTACAACGTAATTCCGGACGCCGGGGAAATCTTCCGTCTCACCGCAGATAATCTTTGGTTCGACTTCGGATCGCCGTTTGGCGTACAGCAGGACGGCACCCTCCTTACCACCTTCATGTCCATGGACTTCCCCACGGAACTTGTTGCCGTAACCGGAAACGCAGTAAGGCAGATTACCTTCGAGAACAACCACATCCTCTCCCAGCTTGACAAACACGAGACCGAGGCCCGCATGATAAAGACCGTGGACGGCCAGGACATGCTCACCTGGGTGCTCTATCCCCCGCAGTTCGACCCCACCAAGTCTTATCCGGCCATTGAAATCACCCTCGGAGGCCCTCAGGGCACGCTTTCCCAGGACTGGAGCTACCGCTGGAACTACCTCCTCATGTGCCATCAGGGCTATGTGGTGGTGCTCCCCAACAGGCGCGGAACCACTGCCTTCGGCCAGCCTTGGTGCGAGCAGATTTCCGGAGACTACATAGGCCTCAACATGCAGGATTACCTTTCGGCCGCAAAGGCCATAAAGGCCGAACCTTACATTTCCGGCGTTGCGGCCTGCGGCGCTTCCTACGGCGGCTACAGCGTGTACTACCTTGCGGGTATCCACGGTGACGTTTACGACTGCTTCGTGTCCCATGCCGGTATCTTCAACGAGGAACACATGTACATGACCACGGAGGAAATGTGGTTCCCCAACTGGGACAACGGCGGCCTGCACGAATACGCTTACGAAGCCGGCAAGGTTGGAGCATCCGGAGACGGCATTACCTTCGGCGGCATTGCGCAGGGCGGCTCTCCTTGGAGCAACCTTCCCAAGGCGCGCAGGCACTACGACAACTCCCCTCACAA
>JAFVDC010000204.1 GCA_017478685.1 Bacteroidales bacterium
CAGAAGGAGCCCGAGCGCATCACCAAGCTCTGGGATGTAACCAACTATGCATTAAGGCGTTTCAAGGAGGAAGGCTTTGAAATTGGAGAAACCGAAAGCCCCATCATTCCCCTTTATGTGCGTGACCTTGAGAAGACATTCATCGTGACCAAGCGCGCATTTGACGAAGGCGTTTTCATCAACTCCGTCCTTCCGCCGGCATGCGCCCCTCAGGACACCCTCATCCGCTTCTCCCTTATGGCCACCCACACCCGTGAGCAAGTGGACAGGGCCGTTGAAGCCCTCACCAAGGTGTTCAAGGAAGAAGGCATCATCAAGGCATAGCGTAAAATCTAAACGCTTCATACACAGGCGTTTATGCAAAGTGCTCCCACTTGTTTTGAGGGGGAGCACTTTCCATAATACATTGATTGTGAGCTGTATACATTTTACGCGCGGCTTTTTGAATGGAGTTTATCAGCCATTCCAGGAGGATATAATGGTTATTTGCGAAATAATTCGTAACTTGCAACGATATATTTATGGACACACAAGGGGGCGGAATATCGGAGAGCAGCAGAAGGATAGCGCGTAACACTATCCTTCTGTATTTCCGTATGGGCCTCATGATGATTGTGGGGCTGGTGAGTTCGCGCATCATCATCCAGGCGCTGGGCGTAACGGACTGGGGAGTGTACGGGGTTGTGAGCGGGGTCATTACCGGATTCATGCTGGTGATGAATACCGTGGCGTCGGCCATAACGCGCTATATTACCGTTGCACTTGGGAAAAAGGATGAGGAGCGGCTGAAGACTGTTTTTGGAACAAGCGTTGTTATAATGGCGGCGTTCTGCGGGCTTCTGGTGGTGCTCACGGAGACCGCGGGCCTGTGGTATGTGGGGCATAAGCTGGATATCCCTCCGGAGCGCATGAATGCGGCCTTCCACGTGCTTGAGGCCTCCATGGTTGTGCTCATTCTCAATCTCATGAGCATCCCCTATACCGCAGTGATAAACGCCCACGAGCACATGAGCGCCTATGCCTGGATATCCATCCTGGAGGCAACCCTGAAGCTTGGTGTTGCGGCTTTAGTGTGGTTCTCATCGGCCGACCGCCTTGTCTTCTACGCCTGGCTCCTTGCCCTTGCCGCACTTCTCTCTCGCGGCGCTTATGTCCTTTACAGCCGTTCCCATTTTGAGGAATCCCGCGGGAAACTCCGCGGAAGCATGGCGCTTGCCCGGGAAATGGGCGGCTTTGCCGGATGGAACTTCGTGGGATCGGCCACCTACATGCTCAATACGCAAGGCATCAACCAGCTCATGAACCTCTTCTTCGGGGTTGGCGCAAACGCCGCCAGGGGAGTGGCCGACAAAGTGGAGCAGGTTGTGCGCCAGTTTGCCACAAACATTGCCCTTGCCGTGAATCCGCAGCTTACCAAAAGTTACGTGAACGGCAACCGCACCTACGCATACGTGCTGGCCTGCAAGGCCTCCAAGTACTATTTCTGGGTTCTCTGGATCCTGTCCCTGCCCTTCTTTTTTGAGGCCGAAACCATCCTCAGGCTATGGCTTGGAGTGGTGCCGGAAGGGGCTGCGATTTTCACTAAGCTCACCCTACTTTGCTTCCTTGTGGACTTTACTCCGGGCACACTTACCATCCTTCAGCTGGCAAAGGGCAGCGTCAAGCGCTATTACCTCATTACCAGTGCCGTAGCGGTGCTGACTTTCCCGCTTACATGGGCCCTGTATCACATGGGGTTCCCCGCCAAAGTTGGGTATATCGCCTTTGCTGCGGTGTATCTTGTGAAATCGGCCGTAATGCTGTGGCTCACGCACGTTGAAACCGGGCTCCCCGTTGGGATGTACATGAAGCAGGCCGTATGGCCGATGCTCGCCCCGTCAATCATATCCGTCTCGTTTGTGTACGGGATTTGGCGGCATTTGCCGGATGCATGGTGGGCTTTTCTTGTGGTTGCCGCCGCCGGAGTCATTTTCATGGGACTTTCGGCCTGGGTCGTCGGCCTTACGCCCGGAGAAAAAGCTTATGTGAAATCCAAGTTGCCATGGCTGGGAAAGTAGTGTACACAGTCCTTACGGGCGGCTATGACCGCCTTGAGCAGCCCGCGGCAGTGTCCCCGAACTGGGACTACGTGTGCTACGGAGACCGTGAGGGGCGGGAAGGCGTGTGGCAGCTTAGGGTAATCCCTTTTGAAGGCAGCAGCGTGATGCGCGCCCGCTGGGCGAAGATGCATCCGCATGTGCTTTTCCCAGAGTATGAGTATTCCGTTTTCATGGATGCCAATCTGCAGATTGCCGCCCCGGAATTCTATGACTTTGCAGGGGACGGGATTGCCATGCTTGAGCATCCTCAAAGGGACTGCGTTTGGGAAGAACTAAGGTATTGCTACCTGAAAGATAAGGTGAGTACGCGTACCGCCTTGAAATGGTACAGGTTCCTTAAGAAAATGGATATGCCGCGCCATGCAGGCCTTGCCGAAACAAACATCCTTGCACGGGCTCACTGCAGTCCGGAAATAGTGGCCCTGGACGACCTCTGGTGGCAGTTTTTAGTGGAATCCGGCGGCAGTCGTGACCAGCTTGCATTTACCCCTGCGCTCCATGAAACCGGCCTGAAGCCCGGCCTTCTGTTCGGCCCGGGACTGAATGCCAGAAATGTTCCATACGTGAATTATGTGAACCACCCGGTTATCGGCCCAAGGAATACTCCCGGGAAACTAAACTGGGCCAATCTTAAGTACAACATCCGTCTCCTTTGGCGAAAAACAGTCCTTGCCGTATGCCTCAGGTAAGCATAGTCATAGTGTGCATGAACCGTCCGGACATCCTTTTCCCGTGCCTGGACAGCATAAGGGCGTATACGACGGTGAGTTATGAAACCCTTGTCGTGGCCTATATGTTTTCTCCGGAAAACCTGGAGGCCCTGCGCATTCAGTTTCCATGGGTCAAGGTGGTCCCAAGCACGGAGACAAGGGGCTTCTCGGAGAACAACAACCTGGCCCTGAGGGAGGCTGCGGGCAAATACTGCCTCATTATCAACGACGACACCTTCCTCACGGAGCCTCTAATAGACTCCCTTGTGATGGATATGGAAAGCCTCCCGGAAGACGCCGCGGCAGTGTCTCCGTGCATACGCTTTCCCGGCGGCAAGGTGCAAACATGCGGCAGGGGACCGTGGAGCCCGTCACGCTACGCAAAGCATTACCTGCATCTTGTAGACGAGACGCTTCCATCTATCTGGGCCATGCGTGACGGCCTTTTCCGCACCTATACGCTCAACGGGGCGTGCTTCCTTGTAAAAACGGACATTTTCCGCGAAGCCGGCTGGTTTGACGAGCGCTTTTTCTTTACACCCGAGGACATTGCCCTTGGGCACAAGCTCAATGACATGGGATATTCGGTCTGGGCCGATTCCCGCATAAGTGTCACCCACATTGCCGGCGGTTCAGTGTCGGCAATGGAGCAGGCCATAAAGCCGGCCCGGGTGAGGGGCTCCATGATCTTCTACAGAGAGCCTCTGTGGCTTAAGTGTTTTGTGTGGGGCTTCGAGGCCCTGAGGGCGGTGAAATACTTCTTCCTTCCCCGTAAAGGGCGCAACGTGATCATGCGAAAAACGGCCCTCAACGTAATGAAGGCGGTGTTTTCAAGTAAAACTCCTAAGGAGTTGTTTGTGGAGTTCAGGCCATGAAAAAAGTACTTGTAATAGTTGTATCGTACAACGGAGTGAAGTGGCTGGAACGCTGCCTTGGCTCCGTTACCGGAGATGCCGGGTCCGTGCCGGGCATGGTGGTAGATGTATATGTCTGGGACAACGATTCCACGGACGGCAGCGCAGACTTCGTGGCTTCGCATTTTCCTTCGGCCCGACTTATAAGAAGTGCCGAAAACCTTGGCTTCTCCATTCCAAACAACAAGGGAATGGAATACGCTTTGGAAAGGGGCTATGACTATGTCTACCTCCTCAACCAGGATGCCTGGCTGGAGAAGGGCGCCCTTGAAACGCTTGTTACGGCTGCCGAAGCCAACCCTGAATACGCCGTCCTGAGCCCCCTGCAGTACCGGGAAGGCTTTGAAGAACTTGATAAATTATTCAAAAAGGATAAAACTCCTCCTGCGGCGCATTGGCTGGTGAGGGTGGAGGCGCTCACGAAAACAGG
>JAFVDC010000205.1 GCA_017478685.1 Bacteroidales bacterium
AGCACTACCTTTGCAATCCCGATTTCGGTCGGAGGACTCGTTAGCTCAGTTGGTAGAGCACAACACTTTTATTGTTGGGGTCTCGGGTTCGATCCCCGAACGGGTCACAAAATACACCAGCGCTCTTAGCTCAGCTGGTAGAGCAGCTGACTCTTAATCAGCGGGTCTAGGGTTCGAGTCCCTAAGAGTGCACTAAAAAAGGAAACGAGAAATCGTTTCCTTTTTTAGTGTACTCTCTTGTTTTCAACATTTATTGAAGGGGCTGCGCCCCCTCAAACCCCCTTGTCGGCCTTCGGCCTCCGAATAAAAAGTTTTCGTTTCCTTTTTTTGTGTACTCTTACCATTAATTATTATCTTTGTGGATATGCTGAAGATTCTGAAAGCGTCGGCGGGGTCCGGCAAGACACATGCCCTGGCGGGGGAGTATATCCGTCTTATACTTAAAAGCGGTGCGCCTGATGCGTACAGGCATGTCCTGGCCGTGACTTTCACCAACAAGGCTACGGATGAGATGAAGCGCAGGATCCTGAAGGAACTTCATAAACTTGCGCAAACACCGCAGGAGTCTCCGTATTTTGAGGACCTCCTTGAAACAGTAGGGGACGCTTCCACCATTCAGAAGCGTGCCCGTACCCAGCTTTCGGGCATCCTCCATGACTATTCGGCCTTTGCGGTTTCCACCATAGACCGCTTTTTCCAGAAAACCCTTAGAGCGTTTTCCAGGGAAATCGGCCAGTTCTCTACCTACCAGGTACAGCTGGACCGCGACGCCCTTACGCAGGAAAGCGTGGACAGGGTGCTTGACAGCGTGTCAGAGGAGGACAGGGCCGTGCTTGACTGGTTGACGGACAGCGCAAAATGGGACCTTGAGAAAAAGGGATGGTTCTCAATAGAGGGCCGTCTCAAGGACATGGCGGCGTCCCTTTCAAAGCTTCAGGAGGGCCGCGGCACCCTTCCTTCCAGGGAAAAACTGAGGGAAATAGGCAAATCCTGCTCTGAAATAAAGGACTCGTGGGAGGCCGGGGTAAAGGCGTTGGCCGAAAAAGTGTTGTCCGTGGTAGGGGACTGCGGGATTTCCACCGACGATTTCAACGGGAAGTTCCTCTCCAAAATCGTCCCTTACGCTAATCTCCGGAAGGGCAAGCCCGTCAAAAAGCCCACGGACGCCTTTCTCAGGCGCGCCTCCAATCCGGATGAATGGTTCGCCAAGAAAAACGCGGCGCTTCTGCCTCGCGTGGAAGGGGCCCTGGAGGCTCCCCTTGCTGATTTCGCGTCACTTTTCGGCCTGCCTTACAGGGTATACCGGAGCGCAGACATCATCTCTGCGGAAATCTATTCCCTTGGAATGGCCCACGAACTGTTGGCGGCCTTCGAGGATATACAGAAAGAGAAGAACGTCATCTCCATTGACGACTCCAACACCATACTGAAGAATATTATCGACGGCACCGACACCCCTTTCATATATGAAAAACTGGGCGTGCGCTTTGAGGATTTCCTCCTGGACGAATTCCAGGACACCTCCGACATCCAGTGGGAGAACATCCGTCCGCTTCTTCACGGAAGCATAGATGAGGGGGCCGATTCCCTTGTGGTGGGAGACGTCAAGCAGAGCATCTACAGGTGGAGGGGCAGCGACTGGAACCTCCTTGGAAGCCGCCTGGAGGAAGAATTCCGGAACCCCATGGTGGAAGCGCTGAAGTGCAATTACCGCACTTGCGGGGAAATAGTGCGCTTCAACCGTGACTTCTTTGACTATGCCGCAAAGGCGCTGGACGGCATCGCCGGGCAGGATCCGGAGAGTCCCGGGAGTTTTTCAAGGCTGTATGCCGACGTAGACCAGAAGGTGAAGTTCAATGATCCAGCCCCTGGAAGCGTGGACGTGGTGTTCACTTCCGACCAAATGGCCGAAATTACTTCCACCATAGAGTCTCTCAGGGAAGCCGGCGCAAAGTGGAGCGACATCGCAATCCTTGTGCGCGGCAACGACGACGGCGCCGCCATCGCCTCAGAACTTGTATCCGGAGGCATTCCTGTGGTATCTGACGACTCCCTCTACGTGAAAGCTTCGGCTACGGTGCGAAGGCTGGTGTCGCAGCTCTCCCTTGCCGATACCCCCGCAAATGCCGGTAAACCCTCCGTGGCGGGCTATCTGGCCTCTTCCATGGGCGTGGACATCCCAGATCACTATCATTCCCTCACGGACCTTGCCGAATCCATCCTTAGGGACCTTTCGGCCGCAAAACCAGACATTTTTAACTCCGAAATCCCTTACATCCAGTCATTCATGGACTTCCTTCTGGACTGGACAACCCAAAACGGGAATTCTCTTTCGGCCTTCCTCAAGGCATGGGCGCAGGCGAATCCCAAGATATCCTCTCCGGACTCCGGTGATTCCGTGCGCATCATGACCATCCACAAATCCAAGGGCCTGGAGTTCCCATATGTGATTTTCCCCTTCGCCGAAAAAGTCACCCTTTACAAGCACTCCGAATACTGGGTTAAGCCGCAGACAGAGGGCACACCGCTGGAAGGAAAGGCCGAAGGCTCATACTTCGTGGACCTTTCTGACGGCACGGTGGATTCCCTTTTTGCAAAGGACTATTTGCGCGAGAGGCGCCTGCAGGCCATAGACAACATCAATGTGTTTTATGTGGCGCTCACAAGGCCGAAATACGGCCTCAAGGTAATTGCTGCGCTCCCGTCAAAATCCATGGAAGTACCCTCCAACATGTCCCAGATCCTCTATCTCTTTACGGGAACGGAGGAATATCACAGGGGAGAGACGTACCATTTTGACACCCTGAAAAGGCCTGTGGATGAAACCGTTGCCGTCCGTGCGGGATACTCGTCTTTCCCTTCCGACAGCGGCGGACGCCTGCGCTTTTCCCCGGAGGCGGCGGATTTCTTCGGGGAGGACGGCAGCCTTGGCCCGGATGCAAGCCGGAGAATCAGGGGGAACGTGCTTCACGGGATACTTTCCGGAGTAACCGTTCCGGAGGACCTTCCGGGGGCGGTAAACGCCGCCGTGCTTTCCGGTGAGCTCCCTGAAAGCAGCCGGGCCGAAGCCCTTGGCTTCCTTTCTGGGAGGATAGACTCCGTGAAGGAGCGCGGCTGGTTCTCCCCCCAGGCAAAGGTTTTCAGGGAAGCGGGCATCATTGTCCAGGGAGGAGATGAGTACAGACCGGACCGCGTTGTGGTGCACCCATGCGGCAAAGTGGACGTTGTGGACTTCAAATTTGGAAAGGAGAAGAAGAAATACATTACCCAAGTGCAGCGGTATGTAAGCATATACCGCCGCATGGGATACCAAAAAGTTGAGGGATACCTTTGGTATTTGGACGATAATTTAATTAACTTTGTGGCTGATTAAAAAGTGAGTCTTTATGGAAGCAAGCGAGAATACCATCAAGCTATATTACAATACAGAAGTCGAAAAACTGCAAATGCCGGAATACGGCAGGCTGGTCCTCAAGATGGTGGAGCAGCTTAAGGATATCGAAGACCGCGAAAAACGGTCGGAACAGGCACAGGCGGTTGTGAAAGTCATGGAAAGCCTCAATCCCCAGGTCCATCAGCAGGAAAACTGGTACCAGAAGCTCTGGGACCACCTTTTCATCATTGCCGGCTACGACCTCGATGTGGATGCTCCTTTCCCTAAGCCCGTCCCGGAGATCGTGAACAGCCGCCCGGACCCCATCCCCCTGAACACAAAACCCATCAGGGCCCGTCATTACGGCCGCAACATTGAGAGCATCCTGGATCTCATAGCATCAGAGCCTGACTCCGAAGAAAAAACGGAAATGATCCGTTCCCTTGCCATCTACATGAGGCAGCAGTATCTTATCTGGAACAAGGACACCGTTTCAGACGCCACCATCTTCCAGGACATTGAGCGCCTCTCCGAAGGCCGCGTAAAAGTCCCCGAAGGCATTCAGTTGAGCAAGATCTCCGAGGGCGCATCATTCTCACGTCCCGGAATGAACCTTGGCTTCAATACCGGTAAAAACGCCAAATACAATAACCGCGGCTTCCGCAAAAAAGGCAAGAAGTAATGGGACTTTTCTCAAAATACCTGGACCGCATGAGTGAAAGGAAGCGGGAGGGCATCCGCCTTGTGGGGATAGCCCTCGTGCTGCTTTTTACCGTTATACTCACTGTATCCGTAACCTCTTACGTCTTTACGTGGAAGCAGGACCAGAGCACGGCTTCGGCCCCGGCGGGCACGCAGGTTGCAAATGCCGCCGCGGAGTCCGGTTTCTCAATTGGGAAATTCCTTGTGACCGACAGCTTCGGCCTGGCTGCGTTCTGCGTTGTGTCTTTCTTCATTGCCTGGAGCGTCAAACTCCTTAAGCCAAGCCTTGGAATCAACCTCAAGAAGTGGTTCTACGGCATGTTTACGCTATCTTTCATCCTTTCCTGGATGCTGGCCCTTGGCGGAATGATGGGCGGGCTGGAAACAGCCTTCGGCGGAGGACTGGGCGGCCGTGCGGCGCAGGCCGTGATGGGGCATTCCGTTGCCAAACTGGGGGAGATAATCTCCATCCTCATACTCCTCGTTCTCTTTGCGGCCTGGCTTTACTGCATGAGCCGTAGGTTCGCCGAATTCCTGATGGGGCATAAAACAGCCCCGGAATCGGTGGAAGAGGCTGAGCCCCAGGTGGCTGTTGAGCCTGAGACGGTTCCTGCCGCCGGCTTTGTCTCATCCAATTCGGCCGAAGAGCCGGAGGTGGAGAAAAAGCCCAGGAAGGGCATTTTCAAGAAGAATAAGGAGGCTGCCGCCGAGTCTGAATCCGAGGAGAATAACGGCATCAACGTTGTCACTGACGACACCCTTGAGCAGGAGGTGAAGGAGCCCCTGAGGCCCATCGACAACCGCCTGGACCCCCCTGACGGCCTTCCTAAGTACAAGACTCCTTCCCTCAATATCCTTGGAGATCACCTTTACGGTCGGCATGAGGTATCCCAGGACGAGCTCAGCCGCAACAACAACAAAATCCGCGCAACCCTTGCCAGTTACCGCATCCAGGTGCGTGACGTCACGGCCATCGTTGGCCCTACCGTCACCCTGTATAAGGTTTATCCCGCTCCCGGCGTGAAGATATCGGCCATCAAGCAGCTCCAGGAGGACATCGGCATTTCCCTTAACGCAAAGGGTGTCCGCATTACCACCCTCTCAGACTCCGTGGGTATCGAGGTTGCCAACGACAAGGCTTCAATAGTGCCTCTGAAGGCTCTTATCAACGACTCCGCGTTCCGTGACTCCAAGGCCGAACTTCCCGTGGCAATTGGTTACACCATTTCCCAGCAGGTGAAGGTGTTTGACCTTGCCGATGCCCCGCACCTCCTTGTGGCCGGTGCCACCAAGCAGGGTAAATCCGTGGGCCTTAACGTTATAGTGGCATCCCTGCTTTACGCAAAGCACCCGTCGGAGCTCAAGTTTGTGTTCGTGGACCCCAAGATGGTGGAATTCTCGTCCTACGCAAGCCTTCTGCACCACTACCTGGCCGTACTTCCCACCTCCGGCAGCGAAGAGGAGGAGAGGGAACACGCCATAGTGAAAAACGCCAAGGACGCAGCCGCGGTGCTTGAGTCCCTTTGCGTAGAGATGGACGCCCGCTATGAACTCCTCTCCAAGGGCCTTGTGAACAATATCAAGCTCTACAACACCAAGTGGAAGGAGCATCACCTGAGGGCCGACGAAGGCCACCACTTCCTGCCGTACATCGTGACGGTGATAGATGAGTACGCAGACCTTACAATGTCCGTTGGTGCCGGCCCGGAATCCAAGGCTCTTGCACGCCGCATCACAACCTCAGTCATCCGCCTGGCCCAGAAAGGCCGTGCCGCCGGACTTCACGTAATCCTGGCCACCCAGCGTCCTACCGTGGATGTCATCACCGGCCTTATCAAGGCCAACTTCCCCATGAGAATCGCCTTCAGGGTAACCTCGCGCATAGATTCGGCCACAATCCTGGACCAGCCCGGCGCAGACAAGCTCATAGGCCGCGGAGACATGCTCCTTTACAGCGGCGTGGAAATGGAACGAGTCCAGTGCGCCTTCATCTCCAACGACGAAATAGTGGACCTCACAAAGGCCGTTGGGGAGCAGATTGGCTTCCAGAAGAGTTACAATACGCCGTATTACCTTCCCGAGCCTCCTGCCGCAGATGGCGGAGAGGGCGGTGACGCCGGCAGCGTGGACATGAAGCAGCTGGACGAACGCTTTGAGGAGGCCGCACGCATGATTGTAACCAACCAAAGAGGCTCAACCTCGGACCTCCAGCGCCGTCTTGGCATGGGATATGCAAAAGCAGGTAGAGTGATGGACCAGCTTGAAGCCGCGGGCATCGTGGGCCCCCAAAACGGAGCCAAACCCCGCGAGGTTCTTGTGAAGGACATCCGGGAACTTGAAGAGATACTTTCGCATTTCATGTGAGCAGTAATGACAGGGCGTTATATAATATCGGCATTCTTGATGCTTCTTTCTGGGCTCTTCGCAAGCGCGCAGGGCGGGCTGAGCATCCCGCAGCTTGACAGGGCTGCCGGAAAAAGGGTTTCTTTCACCTATGAGTATAGCCTTTCCAAGGACGGGCAGGGCTTCTCTAAGGTAACGGAAGGCAAGGTTCTGGTAGAGGACAATGCCTACTCCCTGGACGGCCTTGGCCTTAGCATTGTGTGTGACGGGCAAACCCGCTGGACCTATGACTCTTCGGCCCAGGAGGTTGTGATTGAGAACGCCGAAAACGACAACATCCTCACGAATCCCGCCCTCCTCATTAGTTCCTACAGGAAATACGGCAATGCACTTCACGTTAAAGGAGGCTCCCGGGACAGCCTGGATGTGGTCTATGACGTGGATGAGGGCGTGAAGGCACGGTTTGTCCTTACCGGAATCTCATACTCAGAGCCGCAAGGAAAAACCGACTTCACTTTTGACGTGAAATCGGTTCCTGAAAACTCTGTGATAACGGATTTACGTTAATCCTTGACACACCTTACACTGAGGGCAAGGGAGTTTTTGTCGCCGTTGCCCTTCATTATTTTTGCGTTGTCATAGAGCACATAGCGGAACTGGGCCATGGAAGTGTCCGTGGCGTCTGAGGCGGTCCAGAATGCGGCCATTTCCTCATAGCGGCGGAATTTGACCGTGCTGGCCGAAGAGTCGTAGTAGCCCACGGGGATGGCATTGAAGCCGGTGGAGTTGGTGATGTTCTGGCCAAGTGCGACGGACCACATGGCGTTGTCCAGGAATGTGGCATTTGCCATTATTGCCCCGGCATCCTCTCCAATGGCGTCCCATTCGGCGGCGGTGGGAAGATGCCATCCGGAAGGACATGCCGTCATGGCCTCCGCGTGGGTATAGAAACGGCCGAAGATGGAATCCACAACCTTGGCATTCTTGTACGACACTCCGGAAGAAGTGTTGTTCAGGTTCATGGCTGTCCACTCTTTGCCCCCGATTGTGACGGATTCGGCCGGATTGAGTTTGTCAAGGGCCTTTGAGGGGTCAATGGCCTGGAAGGTGGTAATTGCGCTGGCGTTGTAGAAACCGGTGGCGAAGGCGTAGCATGAGACGCTGTAGGTGCCAAGGGTGTCCACGTGGTATTTGAATTCGGGATTGGCCACCTTGATGTCCAGTGAGACGGTATCTTTCTTTGCCGAATTTACCTGCCAGTACAGGCCGATGGTGCCGGGATTTGCCGTGCTGGAAGAAGAAACAATGCCGGATACGTTGGCCTTGATGGTGAGTTCATCACCGATTGCCACATAAGGGACGGCCTCCGTTATGGTGAGGCCGCTCAGTGACGGGGTGGTGTCCGTGGTGTCCTGCTTATTGCAGGATGATGCGGCAAGGAGCACGCTTCCTGCGACTGCGAGAGTGAATAATATTGTTGTTTTTCTCATTGTTTGCTCAATATATCACGCAAATATCGTTATTTTTTTGTAATATTGCGCAAATATCATGCTATATAATTTCAGAAAAGCCTTTGCCCTTGCGGCATCCATCCTTGCCCTCCTTTCATGCGGGTCCCGCGGGGGACGCTATATCCAGATTACGGGTACGGCCCAGTCTGTCACATACTCCGTAAAACTCAATCTGGACGGGGTGAATGTCCCTCCTCAGGAAATCAGGGACAGCGTGGACGCCATCCTTCAAAGGATAGACTATTCTCTTTCCGGATACAACCGCCAGTCCATCCTCTCCCGTTTCAATGCCGGGGAAATTGTGAGGCCGGACACCCTTTTCCTAGAAATGTACAGCCTTGGCTACCGCATGTGGAAACTATCCGGAGGTGCCGTGGACTGCGCTGCCGGGCCGCTTTTTGACGCCTGGGGCTTCGGCTTCAAGAAAGGTGAATTCCCAACTGATGCCGAAATTGCGGAACTTCTTGGGAAAGTGGGGCAGGGGCGCCTACCTGAAAAACTTCCCGTTTCCCCGGACGGCACCCTGGACCCTTCGGCCATGGGATATCCAAAGCTCAATTACAACGCAATTGCGCAGGGTTTCACCTCGGATGTCATTGCCCGTTACTTGTACGGCATAGGGGCTAAGGACATGCTTGTGGACATAGGGGAAATCTGGTGCGACGGCGTAAATCCTTCCGGAGAGCCCTGGGCCGTGGGCATAGACCGTCCCTCGGACTCCGGGGAGGAGGAGATGCTCCAGGACATCTGGTCTTCGGGCGGGAAGGCGCTTGGAATCACAACCTCAGGCAACTACCGCAAGTTCTATGTCCGTGACGGAATGAAGTACTCCCATACGGTGAATCCCATAACCGGATATCCGGTACAGCACAGCCTCCTGAGCGCCACAATAGTGTCAAAGGTAAGTTCGGCCGAATCCGACGCCATAGCCACATGGTGCATGGTGGCGGGCCTTGAGGCGTCCAAGGACATTATCCGGTCAAACCCGGACATCGAGGGATATCTTGTGTACGCAGGCCCTGACGGAGAAATGAAAAGCTGGCATTCGGCCGGCTTTACGCTCAGGAACTGATTACTGTCAAAACCCAGGTAAGGAGGCGGCAGAGGCCGTCCACGGCGTTTATCATGAACTCCGGGCACCACCCAAGCCCGTAGAGCATGACGGTGAAAACCGCCGTCCACATGAGCACCGTGACAAGGGGGATGGCCATGAGGTTTGTCAGGAGGAAATGCCGCGGGAACGTGCCGAATACCTTCCAGGCCAGGGGACCGGTGAAAACCTGGCAGGAAATGCTGATTGCGGCCATCTGCCATATTTTCCTTAACGGATTGAGGCCGGAGCCTTTGGGGTACCACTTTTCAAGGACAGGGTACAGGAGCACTATTCCGGCCATGGCAAGATAGGACAGCTGGAAACCGAGGCTCCGGATTACCCCGGGGTCAATGATGAGCTGGACAAGAAGTGCCAGGCAGAGTATGCGGGACGGCTTCCTTCGCCTCCCTGAAAGGGTACATATCTCTCCTATTAATATAAAGAGGAAGGCCCTCACTATGGATGGCCCGGCCCCCGTCATAAGGGTGAACCATCCGGCGGCGGCCACAACTGCAACGGCCCTTATCCATTTTGCCGCCGGGGAGTTGCCAAGGGGAAGGGTGAGGCGGCTGAAAATGAGGTAGAGTATGCCCATGTGGAGCCCTGAAAGCGCCAGGATATGGGAAGCGCCGCTTTGCCTGAAAACATCTATGGTCTCTTTTGAAAGCCCGCTTTTGTCTCCGGTAAGAAGTGCCGTGAGAAGGGGAGAGGTGACTTCGGCCTTGAAGGGGATGCGCGCTATGAGGGCCCTCATTGAGTCTGCGGAGTCAAGGGCGATGCCTTTGAGGAAACTTTCTCCGCCGGCATAGGGAAGCGCCGTCAGGGCCGAAAACGCGCCAAGAAGAAGGAACGACAGGAGGAAGAGGGGAGGGCCGGCCTTGCTGCGGCGAAGCACCGGCCACAGGAAAAACGGGACTGAGGCTATGGGAAGGAGCGCAGCCGGGGCAGCCCACGATGCCGCTGCAGAAACCGCCGTCCCCGCCGCCACGCCCGCCGTAAACATTACCGACAGGGCTTCTATGGATTTAGCCCTATCCATATTCGCAAAATTAGTAATAATTTCGTATATTTGCGGGGCTATAGAGAAATAAAACTAAACCATAATAAAACATGATCATCCTAGTTATCAACTGCGGCAGCTCTTCCATCAAGTACCAGCTCCTGGACATGAAGAGCGACGACGTATTTGACGTTATTGCAAAGGGTATTGCAGAAAAGATCGGCCTTCCTGCCGGAATCCTCCAGTATGCTCCCGCCGGGAAAGACAAGATAGTCACGGATATTCCCATCCCGGACCACAAAGTGGGCATGCAGCTTATCCTTTCGGCCCTCACAGACCCCAAAACCGGCGTCCTGAAGTCCCTCGAGGACATTGAGGCCGTTGGTCACCGTATAGTGCAGGGCGGAGACTTCTTCTCAGGTTCCGTCCTCGTGAACGAAGACGTCCTTGAAAAGATCGCCTTCTGTGCGGATTTCGCTCCGCTCCACAACCCCGCCCACCTTCTTGGTATCAGGGCCATGCAGGATGCACTTCCTTCCGTGCCCCAGGTTGTCACCTTCGACACCGCCTTCCACCAGACCATGCCCGCTTACGCATATATGTACGGCCTTCCCTATGAATACTATGAGAAATACCGCGTACGCCGTTATGGCGCTCACGGCACTTCCCACCAGTTTGTGGCCGGCGTAGGTGCAAAGCTCTGCGGCCTTGATGTAAACAATTCCAAGATCATCACCTGCCACCTTGGCGCCGGCAGTTCCATCTGCGCCATCCAAAACGGCCGCTGCGTGGACACTTCCATGGGCTTCACCCCTCTTGAGGGCATGATAATGGGAACCCGCGTAGGTAACATAGACGCCAACGCCGTTCTCTACCTGGAGAAGAAACTTGGCGTGGACCCTGACGAAATGACCACCATCCTCAACCGCAAGTCCGGTTTCCTGGGCGTTTCCACCGTCACTTCAGATGCCCGTGAGCTTGATGAGCTTGCAAATAACGGAGACCCCAAGGCAAAGCTCGTTCTCAAGAAGTACACCTACGACATCATAAAGAATATCGGCTCTTATGTGGCCGCCATGAACGGAGTGGACCTTATTGTCTTCACCGGTGGTATCGGTGAGCACAACAGCAGGCTCCGCCGCCGCGTGCTTGAGAACTTCTCCTACCTTGGCCTCAAGGTAGACTATGAGGCAAACGTGGCATGGGGAGAAGACGCTGTCATCACCACGGAAGACTCCAAGGTGAAGGCCGCTCTCATCTGCACCAACGAAGAACTGGTGATTGCCCGCGACACTATGCACATTGTACTTGACAATCAGGAATAAAGATATGATAAAGAATTTCAACGAACTTTTTGCGGAGCTCAAGGCTAAGGGTATCTGCAAGAAAATGATTGCGGCATGGGGCGTGGATTCCCATACAATTGAAGCGGCTTCGCTGGCCACAGACCAGGGTTTCGTGAAGGTTACCCTCGTCGGAGACCGTGACCTCATTGCCAAGGTTTGCGATGAATGCAAGATTGACATTGAAAAGTTTGAGATCGTGGACATCAAGGACGAACTCAAGGTTGTTGCCGAAGCCGTCCGCATGGTCCATGACGGAGAAGGCGACGTCCTCATGAAGGGCCTCTGCTCCACGGACAAGTTCCTCCGCGCCATC
Source organism: Bacteroidales bacterium (assembly GCA_017478685.1). The sequence goes on from JAFVDC010000205.1 coordinate 11,682, forward strand.
CTCAACAAGGAAGTGGGCCTGCTCCCTCCTAAAGGCCTCCTTTCTCACGTCGGCGTTATCGAGAACCCCAACTATCACAAACTTATCTTCATCACGGATATGGCAGTCATCCCCGCACCGGATTTCCGCCAGAAAGTGAAGATGGCCGGCTTCGTTACCGGAGTGGCCCGTTCTTTCGGCATTGCAATGCCTAAGATTGCCTTCATCGCCGCCTCTGAGCAGATGCTGGACAGCATGCCCGCATGCATAGAGGGCGCAATGCTTGCCAAGATGTGCGACCGCGGCCAGATCAAGGCCATCGGCGACGGCCCTCTGGCACTGGATGTTGCCATCGACGAAGAGTCCGTTCAGATCAAGAAGCTCCAGAGCCCCGTTGCCGGAGACGCAGACTGCCTGCTCTTCCCCAACATCGAAAGCGCAAACGTGTTCTGGAAGACCAACTCCAAACTTGCCGTGGGCGTACGCCAGGCCGGTTTCCTTGTAGGCACCAAGGTTCCTTGCATCCTTGCTTCCAGGGCCGATTCCGTAGACGTGAAGCTCAATTCAATCGCTTCGGCGGTAATGTCAGTAAAATAATATCGTCATGCCCGGCCACGTCCGGGCATCTTATTAAATAAACAAATATGAGAAAGTATATCGTAGCAGGGAACTGGAAAATGAACACAACCGTTCCCGAAGGTGTTGAACTTGCAAAGGCAGTAGTAGAGAAAGCCAAGGATCTTCCCGCAAACGTGGAACTTGTAGTTGCTCCTCCGTTCACCCATCTTGCATGCGTTGCAGATGTCCTGAAGGGTTCAAAGGTGAAACTCAGTGCCCAGAACTGCGCAGACCATGAGAAAGGCGCATATACCGGTGAGGTTGCAGTTAACATGCTTACCTCAATCGGCTGTGAGTACACCATCCTTGGTCACTCCGAGCGCCGTCAGTACTACGGAGAAACCGACGAAAAGCTTGTTGTGAAGACAAAGCTCGCCCTTGAGGCAGGTCTCAAAGTTATCCTTTGCGTAGGTGAGAACCTTGACGAGCGCGAGGCCGGCAAGCACTTTGACGTTGTTACCGCCCAGACCAAGAATGTCCTTTACAACTTCACCGCAGAGGACATGAAGAACGTTGTCATCGCCTATGAGCCCGTTTGGGCAATCGGCACAGGCAAAACCGCCACTGCCGCCCAGGCCGAAGAGATTCACGCCTGCATCCGCAGCGTTATCGCAGAGAAATTCGGCCTTCAGGTAGCCGACGATATGACCATCCTTTATGGCGGCTCCTGCAAGCCTTCAAACGCAAAGGAACTCTTTGCCGAAAAAGACATTGACGGCGGCCTCATCGGTGGCGCAGCCCTCAAGGCAGACGACTTCCTGGGAATTGCCACCAGCTTCTGATTTTTTGTAAATACAAAAATTATTATTACCTTTGCGCGCTTAAAAAGCCGCAAAGGTTTTTTGGTGCAATGGGGTGCTTGAAAAAGAGCACTGAGTAACACATTTTTATTTTTAAAAACAATGAAGCATTTCACTCTTAATGGCGAAATCCGCCAGAAGGGCAACAAGGCCGTCCTCAAGGCCTTCCGTCGTCAGGGTCTTGTTCCCTGCAACCTTTATGGAGAGGGCATCCAGGACAACATCCTTTTCACTGTAAACGATAAAGAGCTCAAGGGTCTTACACATACCCCCGCGTCCTTCATCGTAGATCTGGGCCTCGGCGGCAAAACCTACACCGCAGTGGCTCACGAATATCAGTGGCACCCTGTAGAGGACAACTGCCTCCACGTGGATTTCCTCGCAGTAGATGAGAAAAAGCCCATCGTTATCAGCGTTCCCCTTAACATCACCGGTCACCCCAAGGGTGTTCAGGCTGGTGGTAAGTTCGTCCAGAGCGCCCGCAGCCTCAAGGTTTGCGGCCTCATGAAGGACCTCCCGGATCAGCTTGACATCGATGTCACTCCCCTGGAGCTTGACAAGAGGATGGTAGCCGGAGACCTCAAATTCGAGGGTCTCCAGATTGTCTCCGACAAAAACACCATCATCTGCTCCGTCAAGACCACCCGCGCAATGCAGCAGGCCGCCCAGGAAGCAGCTAAGGCTGCCCAGCAGTAGTCTTTACTGTAATGGAGTATCTCGTTGTCGGCCTTGGGAACATTGGCGCAGAATACGCCAATACCCGCCACAATATGGGATTTATGGTATTGGATGCCTGGGCTCAGGCATCCAATGTCCTTTTTAGGACAGACCGCTACGGCTCAGTTGCAGAGGTGTCATTCAAGGGCAGGTGGTTTGTGCTTCTGAAGCCGTCCACCTACATGAACCTGAGCGGAAAAGCCGTACGCTACTGGCTGCAACAGCTTAACCTTCCGCTTGAAAACCTCATAGTGATATCCGACGACATCAATCTTCCGTTCGGCACCATCCGCATGAGGGCAAACGGGTCGTCGGGCGGTCACAACGGGTTGGAGAATATCACGGAATGCCTTGAAACCGACAAGTGGACCAGGATCCGCATAGGGATAGGCAATGAATTCAGCCGCGGCGGCCAGATTGACTATGTCCTTGGAGAACTGTCAAAGGAAGAGAAAGACCAGGTTCCGGAACTTGCAGCGCGCATAATCCAGGGCTGCAAGGATTTCTCCACAATCGGCGTCCAGAGGGCTATGAGCGCCCTTAACACAAAGCCTAAACCCGCATCTACGGAACCGGAAAAACCGGCAGAGAAATAATTTTCAAAAAATGTTGCAAAAAATTCAATTTTTCTGCAACATTTTATTTTTTCCTGCATCTATATAGTAGGTTTAGGTTTTAGTACACGTCAAGAAACCGGCACTTCGGGTTTTATCCAGAAGGCCGGTTTTCTTGTTTTTTAGGCTCGGGGTTTCCCATTCTTCTCTCTTGCCGCCAATCCATCTGGGGGACGCCTGGGGCATTTTTTCTGTACTGGCGGTAAAGAAAAACTCTTCAGAGACCGAAATGCCTGCCGCCAGTACACAAAAACCTCATTGTGACCGTTCTAAATGGATTGGCGGCAAATTCGTTCCGGCATGGGCGAGGTTGGTTTTTGTGCGGCCAACCTCGCCCTAGACATATGCCTTACAGCATGTTGAGATGGCATTTCAGTGGGCGGGGTCGGTTACATTTAAACCAACCTCGCCCAATACAAGTACAACCGGGTACTCACTGTACACAAAAATGCCCTAAAGCGTGTACGGCCGGTACCGGCGGGTTCTCAACGCGAACAAAAACGCCCTGAAATGTGTACGGCCAGTACCGAGGAGGCTGTTGGACCTGGTCCAAACTGGAAGTTGGTGCGGGTTAAACAGCTGATAGTTAACTAATTACCGGATTCCTTGGGATTACCGATAATCCCAAAGAATCCCATAATCTACTGATTGCCAAGAGGTTAACTGCCACCATGACGGCATTACAAACGAACGGATGTTGATGCAAAACTGCAGCGGATTGTTTGCACAGGGTTTTGGATTTGAACCAATTTCTACCGCCTTGGATGATGCTCCAGCACGGACTTGTACCAGGTGGAGGAGTCTATGTGGGTGTAGATTTCCGTGGTGAGGATGGATTCGTGGCCCAGCATTTCCTGTACAATTCGTAAATCGGCCCCATTCTCAATGAGGTGGGTGGCAAATGAGTGGCGGAAGGTGTGGGGGGAAATCTCCTTGTGGATGCCGGCAATCATGGCCTGTTTTTTCACCATGTTGAAAATGGAAATTCGGCTCAGGGGCTTTCCAAAGCGGTTGAGGAAAAGGATGTCTTCATACGGACGGGCGGCAGGGATGGGGCGCTCCGGAAGATAGGCCTTCACGGCATCGGCCGCCATTTCCCCAAGCGGCACCAGGCGCTGTTTGTCTCCTTTGCCGATGACATCTACAAAGCCCTCCTCAAAATCTATGCGGGAAATCCTGAGCGTAGCGGCCTCCGAGACGCGGAGACCGCAGCCGTAGAGCACTTCCAGGATGGCGCGGTCCCGTTTGCCGGTAGCGGACTTGAGATCCACTGAATCCATTATGGCCGAAACTTCCTCTACGCTTAGAACCGCCGGCAGGTACTTGCCAAGCTTGGGGGAGTCCACGTTGTCGCAGGGGTTGTACTTGATTTCCCCCTCCTGAACACACCAGTCGAAAAAGTTCCTGAGTGCGCTCAGAAGCCTTGCCGAACTGCGTTTGGAAACTTTAATTGACCCAAGGTAATCCTCTATGTCTGAAGTCTGTACGGATACAGGCTCAAGGCCTGTAGACTCCAGGAATGCCTCCACGTCATGACAATAGGATGCCACCGTATTTGGTGACATCCTTCGCTCAAGCATGAGGTAATTCCTGTAGTTCGTTATTATCACAGGGTGCCGTACTTTTTGCCGTAGAGCATCATCTGGCCAAGGTAGTCGTCTGTGTAGACCGGGACATAGTCCGTGACAGTGCCGTCAGGGCCTGTGACAGGCTGGATTTCCGGGTTCACAAAGCCGCCGTAAGGCTTGAGATTGAGAGCGTTGTAGCGCTCCAGGACCTCCTTGTGAAGCTCAGGGTCTATGTTTACGGCGTAGGTTTCAATGAGGGCCTTTCCGGCCTCGTAGTCTCCTTCTGACTTGATGCGCTGGATTTCGGCGAGAAGCTCTGCGAAGAGGGCGCGGAGCTTCACGAAGTCGTTGACCACGAAGTAGGTTTTGCCGCCGCGGACCTTCTTTTCAATAACGTTGTCCTTGGCGCCCTTTTCATAGCACCACTCGGCGATGAGCTTGCGGTTTTGCATGTGGGCCTCCGTGTTGGGGCGGCCAAGCTCCACGCGTGTAAACTGGACCATGAGGCCGTTGCGGATGTAATTGGCGTATTCGGCCTTATATGCCTCAGGGTCAGGCATTATGCCAAGTTCCACCATCTTGGGGTCTGCGGTGAAATACAGGCCGAAAAGGTCTGCGCGGGCTTCCTCCAGGGCCGAGGCATACTCTCCCATGGCGGTGGTGCTTACCCCGGGAAGAAGCTGGCCGGAGCCGTGTCCCAGGCATTCGTGGAGGTCCGTGTGGATTTCATCGGCAACGGTGCCCCATTTCTTGGCAAGCTCTATCTCCTTGTCATTGTACGCGAACTCCGTGAGGGTGCTTGTGGGAAGCTCCTGGGCCGCGTAATCATAAGTGTGCATGATGTTTGCGATGGTGACG
>JAFVDC010000206.1 GCA_017478685.1 Bacteroidales bacterium
CCCCTGAGGCAGGTGACATCGGCCTTGAACACATATCCGTCCAGGGAATTGCCCTTTTCCTTGTCCTGGGCCGAAATGCGCCAGGTGATCGGGAACCCGGGGTTGATGAGCTTTATCTTGTCTTCGGAGCGCTTGAGGACGGGCTCACCGTCTATCTGGACAAGTTTATAGACATTGCCGAAGCAAGGGGCGGCCTTGGAGGTGGCGATGGCATCGCCTACGCCGTAACTGTCTATCTTAGCGCCCTGGCGCTCGAGGTCCGTGATAAGGTATTCGTCCAGGCCGTTGGTTGCAAAGATCTTGCACTTGGTGAGGCCGTGTTCGTCAAGGATGCGGCGCACCTCCTGTGAAAGGTATGCAAGGTCTCCGCTGTCAAGGCGGATGCCGTAACCGGGCGCATAGCTGTCGTCAATGCCGTTTTCCTTGAAGGAGCGGATGGCGTTCTTGACGCCGCAGCGGAGGGTGTCATAAGTATCTATGAGAAGAATGAGGTTCTCTCCCCTGTGCGTTTTGATATAGTCGCAGAAGGCCTTGTGCTCCCCTTCCACGGTGCTGCCGTAGGAGGTTATGAAACTGTGGGCCATGGTGCCGGTGGAAGGGACGCCGTTGAATGCACCCGTGAGGATGTTGGAGGAACTGGCGCAGCCCGCAATCTGGGCGGCCTTGCCGCCATACACTGCAGCCCAGGGGCCGTGGGCGCGGCGTGAGCCGAACTCGGACACGGGTTTGTCCGTGCTTCGGCATACGCGGGAAGCCTTGGTGGCAACTGCCATCTGGTGATTGAGGATGCAAAGCATGGGGGTTTCCAGGACCTGGGCCTCTATCATGGGGGCAACCACGGTTACAATGGGCTGGTTGGGGAAGGCGATCTCTCCCTCGCGCATTGTGTACACGTCACCGGTGAACTTCATGGTGCTCAGGTACTTGCGGAACTCCTTGTACTCTTCTCCGGGAAGGAATTTCTCATAGAATTCCTCGGGCTCGGAGCCCAGTTTCAGGACCATTTCTATCACTTCCTCGGTGCCGCTCACGACTGCCCAGTTGTTGTTTTCCGGGGCCTTGCGGTAAAAGAGGTTGAAAACTGCTATCTGTTTGTCCTTTCCACAATCCAGATAAGACTTTCCCATTGTGTACTGGTACTTGTCGGAGACGTACGCGGTGTTGATGATATCCATATCAAAGGTTTTAGTCAATGTCGTCAGGGTTAGTAACGGCCGATCCCTTACCCATGAGGAATGTCTTCATAAACTCATTGAGGTCTCCGTCAAGGACGCCCTGGGTATCGGCCGTGCTATATCCAGTGCGAAGGTCCTTCACAAGCTTGTAGGGATGCAGGACGTAGTTTCTTATCTGGGAGCCCCATTCTATGCGCTTTTTCTGGCCCTCGAGTTCGGCCTGTTTTTCCTGGCGCTTCTTGAGCTCGATGTCGTAGAGGCGGGATTTCAGGATGAGGAGCGCCCTCTGGCGGTTGTCCTGCTGGGAACGGGTTTCCGTGTTTTCCACCATGATTCCGGAGGGGATGTGCCGGACACGCACGCCGGTTTCCACTTTGTTCACGTTCTGCCCGCCGTGGCCGCCGCTTCGGAAGGTGTCCCACTCCAAATCTCCGGGATTGATTTCAATATTGATGGTATCGTCTACCAAAGGATACACAAAAACGCTGGAGAACGTTGTCTGACGCTTGCCCTGGGCGTTGAAGGGTGAGATCCTCACCAGACGGTGTACGCCGTTTTCGGCCTTCAGATAGCCGTAGGCGTAATCCCCTTCCACCTCTATGGTGCAGCTCTTGATGCCAGCTTCTTCGCCTTCCAGCAGGGACGTAACCGTCATCTTGTAGCCGTTGCGCTCTCCCCAGCGGAGGTACATTCGCATGAGCATGGCGCTCCAGTCGTTGGCCTCGGTACCGCCGGCGCCGGAATTGATGGTGAGGACCGCGCCAAGGTTGTCTCCCTCATTTCCCAGCATATTCCTCAGTTCCAGGGCCTCCACCTTTTCAGATGCGTCCTGGAAGGCCGATTCCAGTTCCTTTGTCTCCGGAGTTTCCACGGCTTCTTCATCGGCACCGGAGATGCTGTCCTTGGCGAAATCGTACAGCACCTCAAGGTCTTCGGTGGCGGTGAAGGCCTTGTCGAAGTCTGTTACCCAGGATTTGAGTCCGGAGAGTTTCTTCATGAAAAGCTCCGCGGCCTTTGGATCTGTCCAAAAGTCCGGGGCAAGGCTTTCCTGCGTCTTTTTTTCAACCTCCCTGCGCTTTCCGGCAATGTCCAGGCAGCCTTCCAGCGTCTTTACCCGCTCTTGCAGGTCGCGTATCTGTTCCAATGTAATCATAGATTACAAAGATAATAAAAAAACCCGACCATTACGGCCGGGTTTCCTATGTTTAGCGGTAAATGTCGTACTGATTGTAGAGGGAACCGTACATCTGTCCAAGGACTTCAAGGTAAGGCATGCCGTCAAAGAGGGTGGTGCGGTATACGGTGTTGTCTACCATGTAGTACTCTATTCCGTCAAGGACTATGATCTCATAGTCGTCAGGGAGCGAGCTTACCAGTGCGCCTGCAGGAGGGATTATGGTGGTGTAGGCACCGGAAGGGCCGATGCTGTAGAACACGCCGTCCTGGTAGAAGTACTGGCTGGAAGCGTAGGCGTAGCTCTGGACCAGGCCAAGCCTGTTGACGAGCTCGTAGGCCGTAAGGGCGCGGTTGCCGTTGAGGGCGTAGGAGCTGTTTCCGGCTATGATGCGTGCGTTCTGCTGGGCGATTATGAGGTTCTGCCGTGCAATGACGTTGTAGTAGTCAAAGGTGCGGGAGAAAGTGCGGTAAACGTCGCAGTAGTACGCAAACCTGATGCTGTGCAGGATGGCCCTGTCGATTGCAGCCTCGAGGGGTGTGCCGAAAGGAGGACGGCAAACCACGTAGTAACCGCCGTAAGGCCTGTAATACACTCCGTTGTAGAAGTAGTAGTCTATTCCCCAGTGGCTTATGCGGCGCCATGAAGGAGGACGGTTGTAGATGCGGTAACCGTAGTAGTGAGGATGGTCTCCCCAGAAGTATCCGGGACGGTCCCAGTCCATCATGTCACGCTGACGGGGAGGTACCCTGTGCATGTTGTGGGAGTTGTCCACGCGCATGTCGTCGTTGTAACGGTAGTTGTAGCCGGAGTCACGGTATACGTCGTCGGTTTTACGGGTATCGGCCTGGGTGTTTGCCGAAAGCCCGGAACGGGTGACGTTGCTGGTGGCCCTAACGGCCGTGGAAGAACTGGTTCCGCTGCTACGGGTAGAGGAAGAGGTGCTCCTCACAGTGGTTCCGGATGCCGAAGAAGAGGTGGAGCGGGTTACCTGCTGGCCGCCGCTGGCGCTGCTGGTGGAGCGGACATTGCCGCTGGAAGAGGAGCGCGTGCTCTGGGTGGCAGAAGATGAGGAACTCCTGGTGGAAGTGCCTGAAGAACTGCTGCTGGTAGAGCGGGTTACCTGCTGGCTGCTGCCGCTTGTGGAGCGGGAGGAGCTTCCGCTACTGGTGGAACGGGTGCTCTGCACGGAAGAGGAGCTTCTGCTGGAAGATCCGGTAGAGCGGCTGCTTGAAGAGCGGGTCACCTGCTGGGAAGACGAACTGCTTGTTGAGCGGGTGGCCTGCTGGCGGCCGCTGCTGCTGGAGCTTGACCGTGACACGGAGCTGGCAGAAGTGGAACGGGAAGATGATCTGGTGCCGCTTGTTGAGCGGGTCTGAGCCATCATATCAGGTGCTGCGACGAGGGACAGAGCCATTAGCACCGATGCGGCCATTGTCATAAAACGTCTCATAGCATCAAATTTTTAGAGGTTAAAAGTATAAGTAATATTTTGTGGACAGTGCTTTGAAGTCTTTGACGTCCCTGGTCCAGAAATCAAGGATATCGGAAACCTTGAAGCGCTCTCCGAAACCCTTTCTTACATAATCCGTACCAGAGATGATATCCAGCATCCTGGTACTCTTCAGAGGCAGGGGGTTGTGGTCCGGATAAAGTTCATTGACGGCCTGCATCACATAGAACTGGACAAGGGTGACAGGGGCAAGTTCCCAGTCCGTGAAGAAGAACTGGACGCCGTGAACGGTCTTGCCCTGTTTTGAGCCTGCAATGGGCTTGTAGTGGATTGTGCGGAAAACGGTTCCGGGAATGCGGTAGCTGTCGAGGCGGGCCTTAAGGGCATCGGCATCAATCCATTCGGCGGCAAAGGTCTCAAAGGGAATTGTGTATCCGACGCCAATCTGCAGGTGGCCGAATTCCCCCGCAATTCCGGAGGCCGGATAGCAAAGCGCGCTGCGCGGCGAAGGGATGTTGGGAGATGGCAGCACCCAGGGAAGGCCGGTGTCTTCATAGCGCATCCAGCGATGCCAGCCGCGCATGGGAACAACCTTCAGCTTGCACTTGAGGGGCTCAAGGTCTCCTTTCTGGCCGCGGTTCATGCCTTCTTCATTGATCATTATGGCAACCTCTCCGGGAGTGAGGCCGTACACGAACGGGATGGGATACTGGCTCACAAATGAGAAGAATCCTTCCCTCACGTATGTGCCCTCCACTTTTCGGCCGCCAAGGGGATTGGGACGATCAAGCACCACAACCTCAATGCCTTCCTTGGCGCAGGCGCGCATCACAAGGCCAAGGGTGGAGATGAAGGTGTAGCAGCGGGTTCCTACGTCCTGGATGTCGTACACCATCACATCTATCCCCCCCAGCATCTCCGGGGTGGGCTCACGGGTGGGGCCGTAAAGGGAAAAGACCGGGAGTCCGGTTTTGGGGTCCTTGCCGCCATCCACGTGGTCTCCGGCCCAGGCGTCTCCCCTCACCCCGTGCTCAGGGCCGTAAAGGGCCACAAGGTTCACCTCCGGGGCATCGAAGAGGATGTCTATTGTAGAGCGGAGGTCCCTGGAAACGCCGCTGGGATTGGTCACAAGGCCAACCCTCTTGCCTTTGAGCACGCGGAAGCCGTCCTGCTCCAGGACCTCGATTCCGGGGACAACCTGCGCATGGAGGCAGAAACATACAAGGGCCAGTGCAATGGCGGATATAATTCTTTTTATCATAAAAGCTTGAAAATTCTGTTGAGGGCGGCAGGATCCCCGGAAGACTCCAGCGTAATGGAATACGGGCCGATTCCAGTTGGCACTCCCCTCTCGGTGAGAACACGCAGGGTCTGGCGCGCAACGGCCGGAGCGGGGTCTATCACCTCCACCCCGGGGCCGCAGATGCGCTCTATGACGGGCCTCAGGAAAGGATAATGGGTGCAGCCAAGAACAATCCTGTCCGCGCCGGCATCAAGGAGGGGCTTCAGGGAAGCACGCACCGTGGCTTCGGCCTCGGGGCCATCCAGGACTCCGCGTTCCACAAGTTCCACGAATCCCTGGCCCACATGTTCGGCAATCTTCACGTTGGACTCATATAAGCCCCTGGTGTTGAGGTACTTGGAGCCTTTGAGTGTGCCGGCGGTGGCAAGGACGCCGATGACTCCGGTTTCGGTGCCAAGGGCGGCGGGCTTTACGGCAGGTTCCATGCCCACGAAAGGGATGTCGGGGTACTCCTGGCGGAGTTTTGCAATTGCCGCGGCGGTTGCCGTGTTGCAGGCTACAACTATAATATCGGCCCCCTTTTCAAGGAAATGCTCGGTTATGAAACGGGCGCGGCGCTGAATGTAAAGCTGGGACTTTTCTCCGTAGGGGCAGTGGGCGTTGTCGGCGTAATAGAAATACTGCTCCAGGGGCAGCAGTTTCCTGAGCTCACGGAATACCGAGAGCCCGCCGCTTCCTGAATCGAATATGCCTATCTTTGCCATTTTGGTCACTCTGTCTTTCCCCAGGTTTCGTCTATCGCGGCACGGACAGAGGCATCGGCCTTTTCCGTAATGCCGTGGTACTGCCGGCAGTGCTCTCCGGCGCATACGTCAAATTTTCCGTGGACGGAAGGGGCCGCCTGGCCGTGAGTTTCTTCTTCCGGCCTATGCTCCAGCCATGTCACCAGTGATGGTGTATTGTCAAAAGCCGGGCCGATGATGGTATCCCGCTGGGAATTGCGGAGACTGATCTGGCCGGCAAGCCACTTTCTGGTTTCAATGGCGCAGGACCTCAGGTCTTTGGCGCCGGAGGTTGAGACCACGCTCATGAGGTAGTCTTCGGCACCAATTATATTGACGGCGCACACCTTTCCGGCATCTACGATGAACTTGAGCGTTCCGGCAAAGCGCTCTTCCAATCCGTTACGGTAAATGATGAAAGACGGCTCCGCGAAAAGCGTGGAAATTGTAACCGCCTCAAACACAAGGGAGTCGTAGAGCATGCCGCCATAGTCTATCTTGCCTTCGCGGTAGTGCACTTTCTGGGGGCCGGCGCCATCTGAGATAATCTCGAAGCATATTTCCGGGGCGCTTTCTATGCCGGCCTCAATTCGGGGCTGGGTGCGGACAAGGCGCCAAAGGAGCCTTTTTTCATCTTCCTCGGAGAGAGTTACGGTGTTGTATAATTCCGTCAGGGAGTCCTGGTTCAGGCTGTCGAAGACCTCCGGCTGGGGCACCACCACAAACCCGGCCATTTCCGCGGTGCCGGGAAGTATGGGGACATCCGCGGGCATGGAGGCGCTGCGGAGCATTACCACGGCCCTGTACTCGCCTTCGCTGCAATAGGCAAGGGCGTTGAAACGGGGCTCGGAGTCTTCGGCCAGAAGATTGAGGCAGTCAAGGAGCCTGTAAAACATCTTGGCCATGGACTTGGGGGTGGTGGCCCTTAGCATGAAAATGCCACGGTGGAATTTCTTGTAATGGAAAAGCTGGGCGTCACGGACCGATGCCACAAACTCCAGTCCTTCCGCCGTGCCCGGCACCGACCGGGCATCTTTTGCAGCCGCCGTCCTGAAAAGGCGTTCTGCGGCCCTTTCAAGAGGCATATATCCTTTGGGGCAGGCCTGGAAATGGGCATGACCGGGAACAGAGGTGCCGCTTTTGGGGCTGTTGTAGAACACAATGTAGCCCTCCAGCAACTGGGCAAGGTCCAGCATGTCCGGGAAACGGTGCCAGATGGTCTGGGGAGCGTGGATATCCCGGGTGATTACAAGATGGTTGGGGAAGATGGGGGCACGGTTTACCAGGATGTTGTACTTCCGGCCTTTTCGGCCCTCGAAGGGAAGGGTGTGCTGGTGCTCCATGTAGTTTTCCTCGCAGAGCGGGCAGCCGTGGTCGAAGACGGGAAGGCGGCCGGGATTTGACTGGAGGGTGACAAGGATGCCGCCGAAGGGAAGCGTACGGGTGCGGGTACTCTTGAGGGAACGGTATTTTGCCGCAACCGCCGGCCACACCGACAGTTGATCGTGCACGAATTTATCTATGTCAGTAGCCATCTCTCCTGTAAAGATACAAAAAAATCACAACATTTTTTCAAGTGTCTCCCTAATCCTTGAGTATTCATGCCTGAAAACGGGCGTGAACATGCCTCTTTTAAGGGACTTGTCAAGCTCATGGATGCTGAACCACCTGCCTTCCTCAACTTCTTCGGCATTGGGGAAAAGTTCCGGATGGCCTACTGTGGCATATACAAAGGCAAACTCTTTTTCGGTGGCGGTTTCCCATATATAAGTCTCAAGCCTCACGGGATTGAAAGCGGTAAGGCCAAGTTCCTCGGAGGCTTCACGGTAAAGGGCATCTTCGGCCGTTTCTCCAAAGCATACATGGCCGCCTACCGCGGTGTCCCAGTAGCCGGGATAAAGGTCTTTACCGGCCGACCGCTTTTGAAGGTAAATATTTGAGTCCCTGTCTATTATATGGAGATGAACCACGGGGTGCAAAAGCTTGGAGCCGCCATGGCACCAGTCCCTGCGGGCTTTCCCGCATACAAGGCCGCCCGGCTCAATGACAGGAAGCATCTCTCCGGCGGAAAGCGGAAAAGGGCCGGGGTGATTGACCGACGGCCGCGGATACTGGAGAACATCTCCGGCAGGGTACACAAGGTCCGTCATCCTATTGCCATGAGAATCAGGACCTGGGCAACCAGCACCCTCATGAACATGGAAAGCGGATACACCGTGGCGTAATTGACAGAGGTATAGTCACTTCCGTACA
>JAFVDC010000207.1 GCA_017478685.1 Bacteroidales bacterium
AATCTCCCCAAGGAGCAGACGGAACTCCTGAAGGCGCTGAAGAAGCAGGGCAAGCAAGTGGCGGTAGTGCTCCTTAACGGCCGTCCGCTGGATCTCAGCGCAGAATCCGAACTCGCAGACGCCATCCTGGAAGCCTGGTATCCCGGCACCATGGGCGCCTATGCCGTGGCCGATGTCCTCTTCGGGGACTACAACCCCTCCGGAAAACTCTCCGTCACCTTCCCCCGCAGCCTTGGCCAGGTGCCCATCTACCACTACGCCAAGAACACCGGCCGCCCGTACATCCACCCGGAAGCCAAGTACGAGTCCCGCTACCTCGACAGCCCCAACGAGCCCCTCTACGCCTTCGGCCACGGTCTCAGCTACACTACATTCGAGTATTCAGACATCACCATGGACGGCCTTAAGGCCACCGTCACGGTCACCAACACCGGCTCCGTGGAAGGCACGGAAACCGTCCAGCTCTATATCCGCGACCTCGTGGGCAGCGTAACCCGCCCCGTGAGACAGCTCAAAGGCTTTGAAAGGGTAACCCTTAAGCCAGGCGAATCCAAGGAGGTCACCTTCACCATCGACAAGGAAATGCTGTCATTCTACCGCCAGGACATGACCTGGGGCCCGGAGCCCGGAGACTTCAAGGTGTTCATAGGCGGAGCGTCGGACAACACAAAAGAAGCATCATTCAGGTATGAGATTTAGGTACATTGCAGCCGCGGCGCTCATTTGTGCCGCCGCCTGCACCCAGCAGAGGCAACTCCCGGACGACGCCCTTCTGGACGCAGTTGAAAAGGCCACCATAGGCTATTTCACGGATTTCGCGGATCCTGCAACCGGCCTTGCCAGGGAGCGTAACAATGACGCCAACGGCAACATAGTTACCATCGGCGGTTCCGGTTTCGGCCTCATGGCCATAATTGCCGGTGCCGAAAGAGGGTATTACTCCCGCGAAGAAGGCGTGGAGCGCATAGAGAAGATAGTCTCCTCCCTGGAAAAGCTGGAGCGCTTCCACGGCGCCTGGGCCCACTGGTACAACGCAGATACCATGGAACCCTTCTCTTTCAGCAAATACGACGACGGCGGAGACCTTGTGGAAACAGCCTTCATGGTGCAGGGCCTCATCGCCGCCCGCCACTGGCTGGAAAAAGACAATTTCCCCCTTGCCGAACGCTGCCACGAGCTTTGGCTTGGCGTAGAGTGGAACTGGTATACGAAAGGGGGGACCGACACCCTCTACTGGCACTGGTCCAAGAACTTCGGCTTCAAGATGAACCATCCCATAAGAGGCTACGACGAAACCCTCATCACCTACATCCTGGCAGCCTCTTCCCCTTCTTTCCCCATCAGTGCCGAAGTCTACGAGAACACCTACAAAAATTCCACCTATTATTATAATGGAAAGGAGTACTACGGGATTACCCTTCCCCTTGGGATGGAACTTGGCGGGCCGCTGTTCTTCAGCCATTATTCCTACCTTGGCCTGGATCCCCGCGGCCTCACGGATGGCAAAACCAATTACTTTGAGAGGAACAAGGCCCACACCCTCATTCACAGGGCATACGCAATTGACAATCCCAAAGGCCACAAAGGCTACGGAGAGGATTTCTGGGGCTTCACTTCCTCCGACGACCCTTATGTGGGCTACTGCTCTCACCATCCCGGCACGCAGGACGAAAACGGCACCGTGAGCCCCACTGCGGCCATTTCCTCCATAGTCTACACCCCGGAGGAATCCATGAAGGTCATCCGTCACCTCTACTATGACATCCCGGAATCCTTCGGCCAGTACGGCTTCTACGACGCCATAAACCTTGTGGCCGAACCCAATGTCCTGGAGCATTACCTTGCCATAGACCAGGGCCCGGAGGCCGTGATGATAGAAAACTACCGCAGCGGCCTTCTCTGGAACCTGTTCATGCAGGCCCCGGAAATCCGCAAGGGCCTTGAAAAACTTGGATTTTACTACGAATGACGCTGTCATTCTGGGCAGCGCTGTCATTCTGAACAAAACTGTCATTCTGAACGAAGTGAAGAATCTAAAACATATTATAATGAAACGCATATTAATATCACTGACTCTTGTCCTCCTGACCCTTTCGGCCTGGGCGCAGTACCAGGTGAAAGGCGTGGTGGAGGATGCCATGGGGCCGGTTATCGGTGCCACCGTAATGGAGGCGGGCACCCAAAACGGAGTCTCCACGGGCATTGACGGAGACTTTGTCCTCACCGTCTCCGGGGCCGATACTAAGGTTGAGGTAAGCTGCATAGGCTATGCCTCGCAGGTATTCCCGGCATCGGCAGTCCCGGAAAAGATCCTCCTTGGAGAGGACACCACCTTCCTTGACGAGGTAGTGGTGGTTGGTTACGGCACCCAGAAGGCTAAGGACCTTACCGCCCCCATCACCAACGTCAAGGGCGAAGACCTTGCAAAGCAGGTGGCCGCCAACCCCATGAGCGCCCTCCAGGGCATGGTTTCCGGCGTCCAGATTACCCAGAGCGGAGCTCCCGGCGCAGGCCCTTCCGTGAAAATCCGCGGCGTGGGCTCAATTGGCGACTATGCCAATCCGCTGTATGTTGTTGACGGGGTCTTTGTGGATAACATTGATTTCCTGTCAGGCAGTGATATCGAGTCACTGACGGTACTCAAGGATGCATCAGCTGCGGCTATCTACGGTGTACGCGCGGCAAACGGTGTAGTACTTGTCACCACCAAAAAAGGCGCTTATGGTCGCGTAAATGTTGCTTATGACGGCTACGTGGGTGTGCAGGTTCCTACAAACATTATGAAATTGGCCGATGCCCAGCAGTACGTTCAGCTCATGAATGAGGCCAATGTGAATACCATCGGCTTTACGCCAATGAGCGTCTCGGACTATCCGGGCAATACAGACTGGTACTCTGCTCTGGTACGTCCGGCACTCACTCATAGCCATTCATTGGATTTGTCCGGCGCTACAGAGAAAACCAATTACTCGGTGGGTCTCAGCTACTTCTATCAGGATGGCATTATGAACTACACCAAAAACGACTACAACCGTCTGAATTTCCGCGCCCGTGTGGATCAGAAGGCTACGTCTTGGCTTAATGTAGGGTTCAACAATGTTCTGTCTCGCTACAACCGCTACAATTATAACGGCAACGCTTACTATCAGGCATTCGTAAATCCTCCCGTATACAATATATATAATGATGCCAATACTGATGCTTATCCTGAAAAGTTCGATTCCCCTCAGTTGTACGGTTTTGCCAATTCATACGGAAACCCTATTGCGAACGCATTCTATTATCACAATACAAACGATGGCATAAAGGACGTGTTCTCCGTTTACGCGGAATTTCTGATCCTGCCGGAGAAACTCAAATTCAAGACTTCGTACAACCTTGACTTTGATTTTTATGATAGTCAGAACTATACTCCGGAAAACTTCGTGGGCGGTTCCCAGGGTACCTCAACCAGTAGTCTTTCAAAGACTTTCGGCTATAGTCTGTACCAGATTTTGGACAATGTTCTCACTTATTCCGATAGCCGTGGGGTGCATAACTGGTCAGTAATGCTGGGTCAGAGTACCAGATGGCAGTATAACTCCTCCCTTACGGGCATCTCATATAACGTCCCGGATTTTGACGATGCGTCACGCTACCTTTCCACAGGTTCCTATAAGAACCGCAATGCCTCAGATGGCGCTTCCAGGTACCATGGAGTATCGGCATTCACTCGTGCCACTTATAATTACAATGACAAGTATTTGGCAACATTAACTTTTCGCGCGGACGGCAGTTCAAAATATCAGGAAAAGTGGGGTTTCTTCCCCTCTATCGGCTTCGGCTGGAATATTACCAATGAGGATTTCATGCGGTCTCAGCATATATTCGACTACCTTAAGTTCCGTGCCAGCTGGGGTATGCTTGGTAACGACAATGTTCCCGCCAATTCCACTCTGATCACGGGCAGTACCGGTGTCGCTGCCAGCGCAGTTTTCGGGGACGGTAATGTTGTGGACGGCGTAAGCGCCCAGACAGTATATCAGAACTTCCTGAAATGGGAGGTGGTAAGCGAATTCAATGTCGGTTTTGACATGGCGTTCCTCAGAAACCGCCTTAATGCTGAACTGGACTATTACAATAGAACAACTGACAATGTTGTCTTTTACGCGCCTATTGCCACCGGTGGTGGTACTGCGCAGCTCCTCGCCAATAACGGCAAAGTTTTGAACCATGGCGTGGAGTTGACATTGAACTGGGCCGATCAGGTAGGGGATTTTTCATACAATGTTGGTCTTAATGCCACCACTACCTTCAATAAGGTGCTGGCGCTCAATGGCCGTGAAGAAATACCAGGCGCCGTAATCAATGGCGTGAACAGCACTACCACCCGCGTCGGTTATCCTATCGGCTCATTCTGGGGCTACAAGATTGACGGGGTATACACCAGCGAGAAGGAGGCCCTGCAGGACCCCGTGTCCCAGTCTATCAAAGATGCCGGATTCTTCAAGTACACGGACATTGACAAGAACAATGTAATTAACGATGCAGACCGCACTTACCTCGGAAGCCCTATCCCATGGCTCATTCTTGGCTTTAACATTGGCGGCAGTTGGAAGGGCCTTGACTTTTCGGTCCTCCTGAACGCAAACATCGGCAAAAAGATACTGAACGCAAAACGAATGCAGCGAAGCACTTTCTCTGATGCCAACTTCGACCTTGATTTCTTTAATAACCGCTGGACAGCGGATTCCAAGAGCAATACCTATCCATCTGCCGAAGCTTACAGCACCAATTTTATACAGCAGGCAAACACTTTCTTCGTGGAAGACGGCTCCTACCTCAGAATCCAGAATGTTCAAGTGGGCTACAGTTTCAAGACAATACCCGGCATCAAGAGCCTTAGGGTGTACTTGAGCGCTCAAAGGCCACTCACGCTCTTCGGTTACCATGGTTTCACTACTGAAATAGGCGGAAGTCCCATTGAGAGCGGCATAGACAACTCTGTTTATCCCCTGCAGGC
Source organism: Bacteroidales bacterium (assembly GCA_017478685.1). The sequence goes on from JAFVDC010000207.1 coordinate 5,003, forward strand.
TATTTATACAATTGGCGCAAACATTAACTTTTAAAGAAGCGGAGCTATGAAAAAGACAGCGTTATTCTCTATCATCGTTTTTGTCCTGGCCGGTTGTACCTCCTTCCTTGATATTCGCACTGAAGGCACAATGCCAACCACAGGTACGGACTATACAAAAAGTGAGGCTATCTTCCAAAGCGTGAGCGCCGCTTATGCCGCTTTGCGTTTAAGCGAAGGAGAAGCCTTCGCCTACATCTCTGTGCTGGAAATACCCTCCGATGATGCAGATAAAGGTAGTACATCCACGGATGCTGCGTCCACCGCCGGCGTCATGGATAATTTCAAGTACGGCCCAACCACAACTATCATCAACGATATGTGGGTGAAATTCTACAACATTGCTTCTGCGGCCAATCATGCCCTGGAAGAAATGGATGAATTCAAAAAAGCGGCTACAACTGAGGAGTTACGCGCATACACAGACGAATGTGGCGCGGAAGCCAAAGTTATCCGGGCATACGCCTATTTCAATCTTGTACGCATGTTCGGAGGCGTTCCCCTTGTAGACAAGACTATGACGGCCGAGGAATTGGCATCCAATTCTCCAAAGTCCGAGGATGAAATTTACAGTTTCATTTACACTGATCTTGATGCTGCGATCAGCATCCTGCCAGATAAGTATTCAAAGAATTACGCAGGCCGTTTTACATCCTGGACAGCTCGTGCACTTAAGGCTAAGGTGGCCCTTTACCGCAAAGATTGGGAAGAGGCCGCAACTCAGTCCGATCTTATAATTCGCAGCGGTAATTTCTCCCTGGTGCCTGTGTTCAGGGATGTGTTCTCAATGGATTATGAAAACAGCGAGGAATCCCTGATGGAGATTCAGGCATCCTCTCTTGGGCAGAGTTCAGGTGATGCTCCGATCTGCTACTATGCTTTTGTCCAGGGCCCCCGTAACAATACTCCCTCCAATATGCAGGGATGGGGATTTAAGGTGCCATCCCAAAACCTCGTTAACTTCCTTGAAGGTCGCGGTGATACTCAGCGCATCGCTGCCACCATACTCGCACGTGGAAGCATCACTCCCGAAGGAGATGCCATTATTGACGGTTGCGCCAATCCATACTATAACGGCAAGGTGTATACTCCATCGTCCTACAACCTTTGGAGTTTCAACGGCTATGGTTTTGACTACAATATGCGTATAATCAGATACGCGGAGATTCTTCTCATTTTTGCCGAGGCAAAAGCCCAGGGCGCCAGTTCCGGCACATCCGACCCCCAGAGTTGCTTTGACCTTGTGCGTGCCCGTGCCGGCCTGCCTTCCGTGGCTGCAAACCTGGATAATATCTATGATGAGCGCAGGGCGGAACTTGCCATGGAAGAGAACCGCTTCTTTGACCTTGTAAGAACAGGTAAAGCCGCAGCCGCGCTTGGTGCCTCCGGCTTTAAGACCGGCGTGCATGAGCATTTCCCCATTCCCGCTCAGCAGATTCAGTTGAATCCCACTATTCCACCTACTACAGGATATACGTACTAAACCAATCAATAATCATTAACCATTTTAATTCATCAAAATCATTATGAAGAAAGCATTTGCTTTTGTGGCTGCATTTGCAGCAATCGCCTTTGTTTCATGTAACAAGGGTAATGACAACAATGGTGGGGATAATACCGCCTCCAAAGAAGTGAAAGTAGCTGAGGATGCCCTTGTGGCCTACTTCCCGCTGGATGACGCCACCGAGAAAGTGGCCAATCTTCCGTTGGACGGCCAGGGCGCCGGTACTGAAGCCAACTTTGTAACCGGTCGCCGCGGCAAGGCTTATCAGGGTTCCAAGGATTCTTATCTTCGTTACAACCTGCCTACCGACAGCCCTCTCCGTAATCTCAAGGCTATGTCCATCTCTATGTGGTTAAAGCATGCTGAGATTGACTATGACCACGCTCCTGTTCCTCAGGTATTTCAGATTACTCAGTCTGATGACCGCTGCTGGGGTAACTTTGCCATTTCATGTGACCGTACTGCAAAGGGCGCCGGCTGGCTTACCTGGAAGGTACAGTGGAAGATTGGTGATAAGGGTAACCTTTGGAAGACAACAAACGCTTCTTATGAAGATGAAGATACCGGTGAAACTGTATTCCCCTGGGCCAATGTTTTTCCTGCAGCACGTTGGAATCATATCATCTGGTGCTATGACAACAAGACTTCACAGTTCCACTGCTATGTGAATGGTGTTGATGTCACTCCCGAAAGCTTTGTTGACTGTCTGGTTGGTGAACCCGCCGAGGCCATCGGTGACCTTACCTTTGTCAACGCAGAGCAAATCATGATTGGCAACTGGGATGTTAAGTACACCAGCGCTGAAGGCTGGGGTTGGGGTGATGAATGGATTGGCGGCTTTGAAGAAGGCCAGGTAGATGAAATCCGTGTCTTCTCCCGCGCTCTCACTGCCGAGGAAGCCAAGGCCCTATACGATGCCGAAGTCAACGCCATGGATTAAACTCCTTCTTGGAGTATTTATACTCGCAGGCTGCTCCGCAAAATCAGGGGAGCAGCCTGCCCGTATTCGTTCTTTCCTAGAAGATGTCAGGATAAATGGACGTAGCGTGGGCTCCGGATCCGAGTTGGGTGACGTCCCGCTGAATGAAATTGAATTCCGTCTTTTTTTCAACAGGGAGGCATCATTGTCCGAAACAGGGTCTGTTACAATGGAACAGGTTCCCCTTGAATTCTCATTTGGTGACAATTCACGTGAGGTTGTGGTTAAACCTTCTGTCCCTCTTTCTCCTTTTACTTCTTACACTTTCAGGCTGCCGAAGGGTGATGTCTTTGGTTTTTCGTTACAGGATTCTTTCCAGTGCAAAATCACCACAGTTTATGATCCTTCCGACAAATTCCCCCGCATCCCGGACGAAGACCTCCTGACGCTGGTCCAGGAGAAGACCTTCGGGTACTTCTGGGACTATGCACACCCGGTTTCAGGGCTTGCAAGGGAGCGCCACGGCAGCGGGGATACCGTCACTTCCGGCGGCTCCGGTTTCGGCATAATGACCATCCCCGTTGGCATTGAAAGGGGCTTTATCACCCGCGAAGAAGGGGCCGAACGCATGCGCAAGATCGTCGGCTTCCTTGGAGAGAAGGCCCAGCGCTTCCACGGGGCGTACCCCCATTGGCTCAACGGAAGCACCGGCAAGGTAATCCCGTTCTCCGGCAACGACAACGGCGGAGACCTTGTGGAAACCGCGTTTCTCATTCAGGGGCTCCTGGCGGCTTCGGCCTATTTTGACGCAGAAGGGGAGGCCGATATCCGCTCCGGCATAGACGCCATCTGGCGCGGCGTGGAGTGGGACTGGTACACAAAAAGCGGCGAAAACCGTCTCTACTGGCACTGGTCTCCTTCGGCCGAATGGGCCATGAACATGCCCATCCGCGGCTGGAACGAGGGCCTCATAGTGTATGTGCTGGCGGCTTCTTCGCCCACTCATCCGATTTCGGCCGAAGTTTACAGGAACGGCTGGGGAAGTTTCTCTTTCCCGGTGGCGGTGAACCAGCCGATGTTCTTTGCACATTATTCGTTCCTGGGCCTGGATCCCCGGAATTTGTCGGATTCCAATGGCTCCTACTGGGAGCAGAATGTGTCCCATGCGCGCTACAATTACGACTACTGCGTCAGGAACCCCCAGGGGCACGCAGGCTATTCGGCCTCTTCCTGGGGCCTTACGGCATCGGATTACCCCGGCGGCTACACGGCGTCTTCCCCCGCCAACGACCACGGCACAATTGCTCCTACCGCCGCCCTGGCCTCTTTCCCGTATACGCCCGAGGAAAGTCTTTCGGCCCTTCACTACTTCTATTATAAGATAGGGGACCGGCTCTGGGGTACATACGGTTTCAAGGATTCGTTCTCCTTGGACCGCGCCTGGTTTGCATCTTCTTACCTTGCGATTGACCAGGGCCCGATTGTTGTAATGATAGAGAACTACCGCACGGCGCTTCTTTGGAATTTGTTCATGAGGAATGCCCATATCCGTGCGGGACTTGATAAACTTGGATTTAAGTATGAATAAGGTTTTACTCTTTTTTGCAGCGCTCTTCACATGCGTAGGCGTATACGCGCACGACTATAAATTGGTGGTCCCGGAGGAAATTCCCTCCGAAGCCCGCACCTTGCTTACTCAGCGCTTTACCCAGATGCTTCAGGCCGGCGGCCATTCCGTAGTTGAGGAAGGCACCCCGGTAAATGTCTCTTTTGAGATTTTGGACCGCATGGAAACCCCCGGTTCCATGAGCCAGGTGGCCCTTAATATAGTGGTAAAGGCTGTCTCTGAAGGAGTTAAGGCCGAATTCCCCATAACCGGCGTTGGAGAGGATGAGGCCGATGCCTGGCTCAGGGCCGTAAAAAGGCTCCTGCCGCGCTCAAAAGAGGCCCAAAAATTTGTTCAGGAGCTAAAGTAGTGACTTTGAAGGCTTTATAAAA
>JAFVDC010000208.1 GCA_017478685.1 Bacteroidales bacterium
GCGCCATTGCCATCACGGACCTCCAGCTTGCCGGCAAGAAGCGCATGGACGTAAAGAGCTTCCTCCTTGGCTTCCGCAACCCTACATCCTACAAGGCCACGCAGGGCACTTCCAAGGCCGAAATTGCCAAGGCCAAGCCCCATGAAGATGAATAGCGTAGTCATACTCTGCGACGGGGCTTTCCCCACGGAGCCGTATCCTCTGTATCTTCTGGATTCGGCCGAAGGAGTGGTGTGCTGCGACGGAGCGCTGCTAAAGTACATGGAGCACTTCCCCGGCCAGGCACCGCTGGCAGTGGTGGGAGACATGGACTCACTTCCTTCAGAGGTTAAAGAGCAGTTCTCCGGCATTCTGTTCCCGGAAAGCGAGCAGGATTACAACGACATGACAAAGGCCATGCGCTGGGTTCTCAGGGAACATCCCGAGGTTCAGGAGATTGTGATTCTGGGCGCCACGGGCCTCCGCGAAGACCACACTATAGGGAACCTCGGGCTCCTCATGGAATACACGCGGCTCTTTGACCTTGGAGAAAGGAAGGTGTCAATGGTTTCCGACTACGGAACGGCCTTTGCCATCACCGACTCCTGTGAACTTCACCTTGGAGAAGGCCGCCGCTTCTCTTTTTTCAGCGCGGACAACTCCTTGAAAGTGCAGTCCAAGGGCCTCCAGTGGCCGCTTGACGGCGTAGTCTTTGACGCCTGGTGGAAAGCCACCCTCAACCGCACCACGGAACCCATAGTCTCCCTCACCTTCAACCACCCTTCCGCCGCCCTGGTGATGGTGGACTAGCCCTTGGACCTGGTCCAGCTCATCTCAGGCTGCCCGTTTTCCCTAACACCCTGACTATAAGGCGATTACAACGGAACGGGTGCAAACCCTGTGTGTGTTCAGGCCTCGTTGCAGGTGGTAACGTAAAACGACGCAGGTGCAGGTTATACGTTTCTTGCAATAGTCATACACTCTGCGGTACTCGTCGTACACGTTTTTGCCATCATGTGTGTATGCTGAGTACCGCCGGGTACTCAACGCGCACGAAAACACTCCCAAACGTGTACGCTCAGTACCGCCGGGAAGATAGTTGGACCAGGTCCACGCCAATAGCAAGGGTGGTGAGGATGCAGGGCAACGAGTAACGCAAAATCGGCCAAAAACGCGTAAGTCATTGCCCTTTGGGGCAACGAATCACGCAAAAAACGCACAAAACGCGTAAGTCATTGCCCAAAACATGCCAACCTCGCCCGAATAAGACCCAAAAACATATTTTTGAACCTGGTCATTACAACATTTACTCCCGCCCAAACGGACGGGAGCAAATTGCATAACGAACACATTTACAGCACGTTAGCAAAAACGCAATATTGCATTTTAACATTTTAAAGCCTGCCGCGTCTTATATGTGGCCGGCTTTTTGATGCTAAAACCAAAATAGATATGAAAAAGACATTAATCATTATTTCACTAGTCATGAGCGCCGTATGCAACGCGTGTGCGGTAAGCCCGGCACGGGTTTCGGCCCTTGCCAGGGAGTATAATGGCAAGGAAGGGTTCGAGGTTGTGTCCATGGGACGCTTTCTCATAAGCGCCATAGGCGTAGCCGTACGGGCCGAAGCCGACCCTGAAGATGTGGCCGCCCTGAAGGCTTTCAAGGGCATAAAGCACCTGACCATAGTAGATTTTGAAGATGCTTCCGCCGCCGACAAGAGCAGCTTCCAGGCAAAACTGGGTGGCATCTTTGACAAGATGGACCTCATCTTGGAAGCCAAGGAAGACGGAGATGACGTTAAAATCTTCGGCAAGGCAGACGGCGAAAAAATCCGTGACATTATAATATATTGCAAGGACCAGGCCCTCATCTGCGTGAACGGCAGCGTGGACATGGATAAAATCGGCGCCCTTATAGATGCAGTGGAATGACTCGCCGGGCCTTTGAGGACATATGGATTCCCCTCCAGGGACATTTCTATCGCATAGCCTTCTATATATTGGAAAATGAGGCCGATGCAAGGGATGCCGTTCAGGACCTCTACCTGAAACTCTGGAACATGAGGGACCGCCTGGACTTTATAAGGGAACCACGCTCATACGGCGGCCTTATGATAAAGAACCTCTGCATTGACAGGATCCGGAAAGCGGTGCCGGGCGGGGAACTTGAAGAAGGCATGGCCGTTAAAGGGCCTCCGGACACGGACCTTGAACTCCGGGAACAACTCGCAGGCGTACGGATGGCCATGGAAGGGCTCCCGGAAAGTCAGAGGAAACTGCTCTCCATGAGAGTGATAGAGGGCCTCAGTTATGAGGAAATGGAAAAGAAAACAGGCCTCAGCGGCCTCAATATCAGGGTTCAGGTATCCCTGGCAAGAAAAAGATTAAAACAACTGCTATGAAACCAATTGAAGAAATGGAGAAACTCTCCGCAGAGGATCTTGAGAGAATCGGGGCCGATGAAAGCATCCCCGTTCCCGAGGACCTTTCCGTGAAACTCCCGGCCCGCAAGGCTCCGGTCTTCGCTTGGAGTGCAGCAGCAGCCGTGCTTCTTGTAGCGGGTTTTATAGGTTTTAACCGGCCGAAGGCTCCCGCAGACACATTCTCGGACCCTCTCCTTGCCTATGCGGCTGTTGAAGACGCCTTTGCAAAGATATCGGGATCCATTAACAGCGCCTCCATGAAAGTAGAGGAGGCCGAAACCACCTTTAACAAGTTAAACTATTGGAAATGAAAAAGATATACGCAATTCTGGCAGCCCTTGCGCTTGCTCTCCCCATGTTCGGCCAAAATGGCAGGGAACTCTACAACAAATACTCCGACCTCCCCGGCGTAAGCGCCGTGTACATCTCACCGGCAATGTTCAGGCTCATCGGCCGTATCCCGGATGTTGAACTGGCCGACGAAGACGTGAACCTCACTCCCATCATCAAGTCCATGAGCGGCTTCTACCTTCTTTCTACGGAAAATGCCGATACCGGTGAAAAACTCTACAAAGAGGTTTCCGGCAATCTCAAGAAGAGCAAGTACGAACTCCTTATGGAAGCAAAGGAAGACGGAGAGGCCATGAGGCTGTACTCCATAGGGGACGAAAAGACAGTGACGTCTCTTCTCATGCTGGCAAAAGACGGGGCAGAAACCACCTTCCTCACCATAGACGGCCAGATGGACCGCGCCAAACTGGAAGAAGTGATTGCCTCTGCCGCTGCAAACTAAACTAGCGTTTTAGTTAAACACTTAAATATCTGATACTTATGCAATTTGCTCCCGTCCGTATGGGCGGGAGCAAATTGCATAATCGCCTTATAGTCAGGGTATTAGCGAAAACGGGCAAACTTACGGATGCACCAGGGTGCCAACCTTTTCTCCGGAAAGGAGTTTGGTGAGGTTGCCGGTGGCGTTCATGTCAAAGACTATGATGGGCATTTTGCCGTCACTGCAGAGGGCATAGGCGGTCTGGTCCATCACCTTCAGGTGCTTGGAGATGGCTTCGTCGAAGGAAAGTTCGTCGTACTTCACTGCCGAAGGGTCTTTTTCAGGGTCTGCGGTGTATACGCCATCTACGCGGGTGCCTTTGAGGAGGGCGTCGGCCCCGATTTCAAGGGCGCGGAGAGCGGCGCCGCTGTCTGTGGTGAAGAAAGGATTTCCGGTGCCGCCGGCAATGAGCGCCACGCCGCCGCGCTCCATGAGTTTAACGGCTTCGTCGCGCATGTAATATTTGGCATGGGGCTCCATGGGGGTGGAAGTAAAGACTTCGGCCTCGACGCCTTCGGCCTTGATGAACATTTTGAGGGCAAGGGCGTTTATGACCGTTGCGAGCATTCCCATCTTGTCTCCGTCCACTCTGTCGAAGCCTTTACCCACGCCCTGCAGGCCGCGGAAGATGTTGCCGCCGCCATTGACTATGGCTATCTGGAGGCCGGCTTTTGCTGCCGAAGCCACCTCTTTTGCATATTTTTCCAGCCACTGGGTATCAAGGCCTTTGCCGGCGGGGCCGCCGAGGCTTTCTCCGGAGAGTTTAAGAAGGACGCGTTTATACATACGATTCAGTTTTAATGTCAAACAAAAGTACCGAAATATTGGTAAACTTCCAAGAAAGATTCCTATATTTGTGAACTGGAAACAAATTTAACTAAACAATACATGGCTAATTTTTTAACCTCATCCATCGGCAAGAAGTTCATTCAGAGCGTCAGCGGTGCTTTCCTCGTCATCTTCCTGCTTCTGCACGGAACCATCAATTTCTTCTCCGCAATAGACTCACTTAACGGCAAGTTCGGCAAAGTGGCCGCAGACTCCATGCCTTATTCCCACGGAGACGGCTGGTTCCAGCTTGGCTGCGACTTCATGTCTTCCCCTGTGATTGACATCATGGTGCCCATCCTTGCCCTTGGTTTCCTCATCCACATCATCTACGGCTGCTGGCTCAGCTACGAGAACGTTGTAAAGCGCGGCGGCCTCAAGCGCTATGAGGTTGCCTCCAAGGCAAAGAACGACAGCTGGAGCGCCAAGAACATGGCAGTTCTGGGAGTTGTCATCCTTGGTTTCCTGGCCTTCCACCTCACCCACTTCTGGGCAAAGATGCAGCTTCAGGAATTCATGGGCGGAGAGGCCGAAAACCCCTACTTCCTTCTCCTCAACACCTTCCGTCACTGGTGGGTACTTGCCCTCTACATCGTTTGGTTCGTAGCCATCTGGCTGCACCTCAACCACGGTTTCTGGAGCATGTTCCAGACCATCGGCTGGAATAACAAGAAGTGGCTGAAGCGCCTCAAGGTCATTGGCACCATCGTTGCCACCCTCATCATCCTGCTGTTCCTCTGCACTGCAGTCAACGCCTACATTGAGGCCCACTGCGTAACGGCATCGGCCCAGTACACCGCTCCCCTGCTGGAGCAGATTGCAGCCCTGAACTAAGCGCAAAGACAATTAGCTGAATAACAGCAATTTACACAAAGTGCCGTGCTTGTTTTTAAGCACGGCACTTTTTGTATGACAACCACTTTACCCTACACCACAACGAGCTTGACACCCTTACTTTCCAGGGCCTTCCTGGCGTCGTCGGGAATTCCGGAGTCGGTGATAAGGATATCTATGTCCGTGATGGGGCAGATGCGGCTGAAGCCTTTCTTCCCTATTTTGGAGGAATCTGCCAGCGCAATGACCTGGTCTGAGATGCGCGCCATATAAGAAAGGAGTTCGGCCTCCTCTACGGTAGCGCAAAAAGCGCCGCTATCAGGGTCTATGCCATCCATGCCGAAAAATAGCTTGGAGCACTGCAGGTTGGTGAGCATGGACTTTGCCTCCGACCCGATAACACAAAGTGAATTACCATAAAGGATCCCGCCAAGCTGCATGACGGACACCCCCGACATGTCTCCAAGGGCCATGGCTATGTTGACAGCAGGTGTAACCACGTTTAGCCTGCCTTTTGGCTTGAGGATTTCGGCCATGACTTCAAGGGTGGAACCGGCGCCAAGGATAATGGAATCGTTCTCCTGGAGCATCTCCACCGCCTTCTGGCCTATCTTGAGCTTCTTTTTGAAGTTGATGCGCTTTTTGGTGTTGAGACTTATGTCCATCACCTGGGCCGAAGTGGGCATTGCGCTGCCATAGGCACGGTACAGGAGGCCTTCGTTTTCCAGATGGGTGAGGTCCTTGCGAATAGTGGTCTGGGTTACCTGCAGGGCGTCTGCGAGGTCGGCCACTTTTACGAATCCGTCCTTGAAGATGCTGTCAAGAATGAATTTCCGTCTTTCGGCGATACTTGTCATTGAGGTTATAGGTTTTTAGTTCGATTCGCAAGTTAGTGAATTGTTTTGAATTAACAAAGAGAACGAAACAAAACGAAATTTTTCTACCTAAAACCGTTTGCGGAACGAAATTTTTTATTTAATTTTGTACAAACTAACTATTAACCACTATGAAAGGTAAACTAACTACCTTGCTTCTAGCAATTTGCCTGCTCCCGGGGTTATTCTGTTCCCCACTGGCAGCCCAAACCCGTAACATCTCCGTCAAAGGAACC
>JAFVDC010000209.1 GCA_017478685.1 Bacteroidales bacterium
ACGGCAAGGATGTCCGTGAGGGCGTTGCCGATGCCTAAGATAGATTTCATACAAAGTGATATTACCCACAAAAATAACCATATTTTGCGGATTTTCCATTACCTTTGTGAGGCCGATGGACAATAAAGTCAAAAATATCCTCCAGTACATCTTCTGGACTGCCGTAGCGGTGGTCCTGGTATGGTTTTGCGTAAAAGCCATAGACTGGAAGGAGTTCCTTGCCGCATTAAGGATGTGCAGGTGGGAATATGTGGCCATGTCCTTTGTCGTAGGCTGCGTCTTCATTGTGGTGAGGGGCCTTCGCTGGCATATGCTCATTCAGCCAATAGATCCCACCATCACCAAAACCCTAGTGATCAACGCCTACGGAATAGGCTTCATCGCCAATCTGGTTCTTCCAAAGCTTGGTGAGGCTATAAAAATCGGCTATATAGTGAAGGATTCAGGCAAAGGGGCCGATGGCCGGAGACACCTCTCGGTATACTCTGCAATCGGCACATATCTCGCGGAAAAAGCCTTGGATGCCATTATCCTTATTATATGTACCGTCATCTTCCTTGCAGGCTCCTGGAGCATAATGAAGGACAATCTACAGCTTGGAGGCGGTGTAATGACCTGGGCTCTGATAGCCATTTTGGTCCTTGCCATAGCCTTTATCCTCCTTTGCCGGAAGATGCATGACAGGGGTGGCATATGGGAAAAGGCCTGGAACTTTATCTGCGGCATCGGCCGTGGGCTCACTACAATCGGCAAGCTTGAAAAGCCCTGGCTGTTCGTCCTTTACACCGTTTCAATCTGGGTTAGTTTCTGGCTCACCAGTGCCCTGATAGTGTGGGCTCTCAATGATATAGAACCTTTTACCACCCTTACTTCGGCCGATGCCTTCGGCCTCATGGTAACCGGCAGCATCACCACCATAATCCCCGTCCCAGGAGGCTTTGGGGCATTCCACGGGGCCGTTGCAACCGTAATGCAGGCCGTCTACGGCATCCCCATGGGCAGCGGCATGATCTACGCCACCTTAAATCATGAAACCCAGATCCTTGCCCAGGCCGTAACCGGCTTCTGGTGCTATCTGAGCCAAACTTTTTTCCGCAAATGAAGCAGTTCGCCCTAATCGGCCATCCAGTGGCCGGGTCCATGAGCCCCCGCCTTTTTACCGCGGCGTATGACGGCCGATACCCCTACCATCTCATAGATGCCCCCTTCGATGAGGCCTGGGCAACCTTTCTCAAAAGCTACCACGGCATAAACGTCACCGCCCCCTACAAGCAGGACGCCTTCAGGGCCGTAGACGTGCTCTCTGACGGAGCCAGGGACTGCGGCGCGGTAAATCTTGTTGTAAAGGCCGAAGACGGGCTCCTGCACGGCTACAATTCGGACGTAGACGGCGTTGTGGGCGCTGTGCGGGAAACAGGCTTCCAGCCGGAAAACACCCTTGTCATAGGCGCCGGCGGCGCTGCGATGGCAGCCGTAGTGGCCGCCAAGATCCTTGGCTCCAAAACCATCACCATCGCCAACCGCACATACAAAAAGGCAGCCGCACTTGCAGCTGCCCATGACTGTGATGCCGTTCCGCTGGAGGATATCGGCACACTTAAGCCGGATTTCGTGGTCTACACCGTTCCCGGAGGAGCCCCCGTCATCCCCGGCCTCACCGGGAAACTTCTTGGCGGCGCCGTAGTCCTTGAGGCCGAATACAAGCACCCAAGCCTTTCTGAAACTCCCTGCCGCCGCTATATCAGCGGCAAAATGTGGTGTCTCCACCAGGCCCTTGCGGGTTACGGCATATTTACGGGAGAGGCCCCCAATTTGGAGGCCCTCACCCGCGTAATCTCTACTTGTTAAGAGCGTCGGCGCTTTGGATGAACTTAGCCAGGTCTTCGTCGGAGACGTGGTAGTTCTGCATCTCACCGGAGAAGTACTGGTCGTAGGCGGCCATGTCCACAAATCCGTGGCCGGAAAGGTTGAAGAGGATGGTCTTCTTCTCGCCGGTTTCCTTGCACTTCAGGGCCTCCTGGATGGTGGCGGCAATGGCGTGGCAGCTCTCCGGGGCGGGGATGATGCCCTCCGTGCGTGCAAACAGCACACCTGCTGCAAAGGAATCCTTCTGCTCGATGTCCACGGCCTCCATGAAGCCGTCCTTCATGAGCTGTGAAAGGATAACACCTGCTCCGTGGTACCTGAGACCGCCTGCGTGGATGGATGCGGGCTTGAAGGTATGGCCAAGGGTGTACCTGGGGAGGAGGGGAGTCATGCCGGCCTCGTCGCCAAAGTCGTACTCGAACTTACCCCTGGTGAGCTTGGGGCAGGAGTAAGGTTCGGCCGCAATGAAGCGGGTCTTCTTGCCTTCCTGGATATTGTGGCGCATGAACGGATATGCAATTCCGGAGAAGTTTGAACCGCCGCCGAAGCATGCAATCACAATGTCGGGGTACTCTCCGGCAAGTTCCATCTGTTTTTCGGCTTCCAGGCCGATAATGCTCTGGTGCAGGCACACATGGTTGAGCACGGAACCAAGGGCGTATTTGCAGTTGGGGGTGCTTACGGCAAGCTCGATGGCCTCCGAGATGGCGCAGCCAAGGGAACCGCGGTCGTTGGGGTTACGGGTGATGATGTCCTTTCCGGCGCGGGTGCTCATGGACGGGGACGGGGTGATTGCCGCACCGAATGTCTGCATGATTGAACGGCGGTAAGGCTTCTGCTCATAACTCACCTTAACCATATATACGGCGCAGTCTATGCCGAATTTCTTGGTGGCATAGCTGAGGGCGCCGCCCCACTGGCCGGCACCGGTTTCAGTTGTGAGGTTGGTGATACCCTGTTCCTTTGCATAGTATGCCTGGGCGATGGCAGAGTTGAGTTTGTGAGAACCTGCCGGACTCACGCTCTCGTTCTTGAAGTAGATGTGTGCAGGGGTGCCCAGGGCTTCTTCCAGTTCATAGGCGCGTACAAGAGGCGTGCAGCGGTATGCGGCATACTGCTCGCGGATAGGCTCCGGGATGGGGATCCACTCGTCTGTCTGGTTCAGTTCCTGGTCGGCGCAGGCCTTGCAGAAGATGGGGTAGAGGTCCTCGGGCTTCAGCGGCTGCTTGGTTGCGGGGTTAAGGAACGGCAGCGGCTTGTTGGGCATGATTGCCTGGATGTTGAAGAAATGGGTGGGGATTTCGCTCTCCGGGAGCAGGTACTTTTTCTGTCGCATAACTATTATTATTAAGTTTTTCTATTATTTAATTTTTGTTTTCTTTTTTTCGGTCTTCCGGACTAAAACTTTTTCGACACTGGAGAAAAAGTTTTGTCCGTCAGACCTTGTGTGCCACAAAAAATTGGCCCGCTGTAAGTCAGCAGGCCAAATCTATACATATATATACGGCTACGCGACTTACAGGTTTAAGCTGTAAGTGCGCCACCACATATTGCCATTCATTCTC
>JAFVDC010000210.1 GCA_017478685.1 Bacteroidales bacterium
AGTGGGAGGGGTCGGCGAAGCCGACGGTTCAGGGATATATAACCCTCCCAAATCGTCAATACCCAAGAGTTTTGAGCATAGATTCGGCGGTCTGTTCTTCAGCGAAGACGGTAGTGACCAAGTTGCCTTCCTTGTCACGGTCTATGAGAATGTGCTTAGGAGAAGGCATGAGGCAGTGCTTGATGCCGCCGTAGCCGGAAATGGCTTCCTGGTATGCGCCGGTGTGGAAATAGCCTATGTAGAGGTTGTCCCTGCGGCTGCGGATGGTGGGAAGGAAGATGGCGTTGGCGTGGTAGTCGGCATTGTAGAAGTCCTGGGAGTCGCAGGTGAGGCCGCCCAGGAACACCCTCTGGTATTCGTCGTTCCACTTGTTCACGGGAAGGAGGATAAACCTCTGGTTGAGGCCCCAGGTGTCCGGGAGGCAGGTCATGAAGGAGTTGTCTATCATGTACCACTTCTCTCTGTCGTTCTGCTGCTTGATGTCCAGGATCTTGAATATGGTGGCGCCGCTTTCGCCTACGGTAAAGCTGCCGAATTCCGTGAAGATATCGGGCTCCGGAACACCGTAAGCGTTGCAGGTGACCTTGATCTGGTTGATGATTTCCTCCACCATGTACTCGTAGTCGAAGTCCTGTGCCAGGGAAGTCTTGTTGGGAAGGCCGCCGCCAATGTTGAGGCTGTCAAGTTCCGGGCAGATGGACTTGAGCTCGCAGTACACCTTCACGCACTTTGAGAGTTCGTTCCAGTAGTATGCGGTGTCCCTGATGCCGGTATTGATGAAAAAGTGCAGCATCTTGAGGTGGAAGTTGGGATACTTTGCCACCGTGTCCTTATAGAACTTCACGATGTCCGAATAGCGGATTCCAAGGCGGGAGGTATAGAAGTCGAAGTTGGGCTCTTCTTCGGAGGCTATGCGGATGCCCATCATGGTATCTTCCTCAATGAGACCTGCCAGATCCTCGAACTCGTTCTTGTTGTCGAGGACGGGGATAATCTTCTTCCAGCCGTTTTTACGTAGCTTGGCTATATTCTCTATGTACTGCGGGCGCTTGAAGCCGTTGCAGATAACATAGATTTCCTCCTTGTTCACGGAGCCGTCCCTTTCCAGGGCCTCCATGAGGTCAAGGTCATAGGCCGAAGATGTCTCCAGGTGAATGTCGTTTTTGAGGGCTTCGTGGAGCACGAAGGCAAACTGCGAGCTCTTGGTGCAGTAACTGTAGTTGTACTTGCCCTGGTAGTCGGCTTTAGCCATGGCCACCTTGAAAAGGCGCTTTGCCCTCTGGATCTGGGAAGAAATCTTGGGAAGATAGGTAATCTTGAGGGGAGTACCGTACTTCTCTATTATCTCCATGAGATCTATGTCATTGAACATCAAATTGCCGTCTACCACCATGAATTCATCCTGGGGGAAGTCGAAGGTTTGGTCTATAAGGTCAATGTACTTGTTTTTCATCAGTGTCTTTGGTTTTGACCTGCAAATATACGGAAAAAAGTGTTATTTTTGTAAGAATGAAACTGATTGGGCGCATATTAATTACAATTGCTGCAGCTTCGGCCTTGGCGGTCTCCTGCAGCACCACCCGTACTCTCCGTGACGGGGAATATCTCCTGCGCTCCAACAAGATAATAGTCAACAACAAAACCTTTGATGCCGACCTAGGCCCGTACCTTCTGCAAAAGCCCAACGCCTGGATGCTGGGCACCAGCCCCTCACTTGTGGTGTACAACTGGGGAGGGGATGGCTCCAACGCCTTCCAGAGGCTTTTCAGGAAGCTTGGCACCGCTCCGGTAGTCTACGACGCCTCCAAGGTTGACGAAACCATAGACAACATAAAGAACCACCTCCGCTACATCGGCTACTACGGCTCCGTGGTGGAAAGCGACGTAAGAGTCAGCAAGAGAAAGGTTTACGTAACATACTACGTGGCTCTTGGAAGGCGCTACAAGATAAGCGCGATTGACTACGACATCCCTTCCTACGGCACTTTCCAGGAGGACTGGAAGGAGGATCTCGGGAACGTGTCCCTCAAAAACGGCATGTTCCTCTCGGAAGAAGTGATTGAAAAGGAGGCCGACCGCAGCGCTGCGTATTTCCGCACAAAAGGCTATTACGGCTTCAACAAGAGTTTCTATCTCTTTGAGGCCGATACCCTTTCCGGAGACGGCAACGCCGCCCTCAAGATGAGCATCCGCGACTATGCCCTCGGGGACAGCCCGGCTTCGGCAAAAGAGCACAGGAAATTCACCATAGGGAACCTCACCGTTTCCAAGCCGCAAAGGCTCAGGATACGCCCGGGGGTCATTGAGACGCTGAATATCCTTCGTCCCGGGGAGCTTTACAACGAAAAAGACATCAACACCACCTACACCCGTTTCTCAAATGTGGGCATGCTCACAGGCGTCAACATCACCACCACGGAGGCCCCCGGGGACAAGGTGGACTGCAATATCGCCCTCCGGAATTCCGGCCTGCAGGGGTTCAAGGTAAACCTGGAGGCATCCGTGAACACTTCGGCCCTTTTTGGCATTTCTCCCCAGCTGACTTATTATCACAGGAATATCTTCCACGGCGGGGAAGTGCTGAATCTTGGCGTCAAGGGCAATTTCCAGTTCCGCCCCAAATCAGACGCCTATTCCACGGAGGTAAGCACCACCGGAAGCATCCAGTTTCCCAAATTCATCGGCCTTCCCACACACCTTTTCAAAGGCCGATACATCCCCAAGACGGAGATTTCGGCAGCGTTCAACTACCAGGACCGCCCGGAGTTCAAACGCACGGCCATTGCCGGGGAATTCAGCTATACAGGGCGCTTCAACTCCCGCTTCTCGTATAAGTTCACGCCCATAAGGGTCAATGTGACAAGGCTCTTCGACATATCTGACGATTTCGGGATGCGTCTCATTGACAACATGGTGCTTGCCGGCGCCTACATGGACAAGTTCGACATGGGAGTAAGTTCCATGCTGTACTACACCACGGACAACTCCGTGGTTCCCACCACTCCTTATCACTATGTAAGGTTCAACCTCGACTTGTCCGGAAACGTCCTTAGTCTTTTCAACAAGTTTCTTCCCACCGACGAATACGGTGAAAGAACTATCTGGAGCGTTCCTTACACACAATATGTAAGGGGGGAGGTCCACCTTGGCAAGACTTTCCGTTTCGGCAAGCAGGACAAACAGGCCCTGGCCCTTCATTTCACGGCCGGTGCAGGTTTCCCTTACGGCAATTCGGCAAACTCATCAATTCCGCTGGAAAAACTCTTCTACGTTGGCGGAGCATACTCCATGAGAGGTTGGCAGGCCAGGACCCTGGGGCCCGGAACAAGCACGTTCTACTCTTCCATGTTTGTGATTCCCAGCGCTGTAGGTGAGATCAAGATGGAAGCAAACGTAGAGTACCGTTTCCCCATTTTCTGGAAGTTTGAGGGCGCCGTCTTTGCCGATGCCGGCAACATCTGGGACTTCCCGGATTCTTATGACATAGAAGACCCTGATATTTCCGAACTCCTTGCCGGTTTCGAAGACGGCTCGGCCTTCAACTTTACCGAATCAACCCTGAAGGGGATAGGCCTGGACTGGGGGTTCGGGCTGCGCCTTAACCTTGGGCTCATCGTTGTTCGCGTAGACAGCGGTTTCCGTATCCATGACCCCGGAAAAGAAGAAGGGCAGCGCTGGCTTGGCCCTGCCCAGTGGTTTGACGGCAATTACGCCATCCATTTCGGCGTCGGTTATCCGTTTTGACAAACGGATAACCCCTTTCTCGTAAAGGGGGGGCGACGGCGCTTATTTTTTCTGATAATACTTGGGCCAGCAGGCTTCCAGATAGGCCTTGAGGCCGTTTTCGTGCTTGTTCTGGGCGGGCTCATAGAAGACCCTTCCCTTAAGGGCGTCCGGCATGAATTCCATGTCCACAAAGTGACCGGGGTAGTCGTGGGCATACTTGTAGCCGTCGGAGTACCCAAGTTCCTCCATGAGTTTTGTAGGGGCGTTCCTTATGGGAAGAGGCACCGGCAGATTGCCGCTCTGCCGAACTTCGGCAAGGGCGTTTTCAAGGGCCATATAGGAGGCGTTGCTCTTGGGTGAGGACGCCAGATAAACGGTAGTTTCGGCAAGCGGGATTCGGCCCTCAGGCATGCCTATCTTGGAGACAACCTCAAAGCAGGCGTTGGCAAGGAGGAGGGCGTTGGGATTTGCAAGGCCCACGTCTTCGGAGGCGCTGAGGCAGAGCCTCCTGGCAATGAAAAGGGGATCCTCTCCGCCGTCTATCATGCGTGCCAGATAATAAATGGCGGCATTGGGATCCGAGCCCCTTATACTCTTTATGAAGGCCGAAATAATGTCGTAGTGCATTTCCCCGTCCTTGTCATAGATAGCCATGTTCTCCTGGATGGAGGAGGTTACGGTGGCGTTGTCTATGACAATGTGGGAACTTCCAGGCTGGGCGTCAATCACAAGTTCCAGGACATTGAGAAGCTTACGGGCGTCCCCGCCGCTGTAACGCATCAGGGCCTGGGTTTCCCTAAGTTCTATATCCTTGTCCTTCAGGAGGACATCCTCCTTTAGCGCACGGTCCAAAAGCTCCTGCAAATCACTTTGCCCCAGGGATTTGAGTACAAAAACCTGGCAGCGGGACAGAAGGGGGGTGATAACCTCAAAGGAGGGATTTTCAGTGGTGGCGCCTATAAGGA
>JAFVDC010000211.1 GCA_017478685.1 Bacteroidales bacterium
CAGGGCTTGCCGTTATCGGAACGGGCGGGGTCGTTGACAAGGAGAACTTCATCGGTGATGTTGCCGTCTTCGTCAATTACGTAAGGGATATCCCAAGGCAGTGCACGGTATGCGCACTCCAGGGTGACGTAGGAGGATTCCTCACGGGAAGCGGTACGCTTGTAGTTGATACGCGTGTTGAGGGTAACACGGTCCGTGATGGCCGTAGAGAGGTTTACACGCGCTGCGGTACGCTTGTAGTTGGTGTTCACCAGGGTACCGTTTTCGTTGTAGTGGTCAAGGCTCACATAGTAGCTTGTGCGGCCCGTACGTCCGCTGACAGAACCATAGTAGTTCTGGACGTTTCCAAGGCGGAAGCTGTTGTTCACCCAGTCGAAATCCTGCTCAAGGAGGCTTTCAGGGCGCTGGCTGGGGAAGATCATCTTGGAGTACATCTGCTTCTGGGTATAGTAGAGTTCCTCGGAGTCCATTGCCTTGAAGCGACCGGTGAGGGCTTTCTTTATACCGTAGCTGGCCTTGAAGTTGATGACGGGTTTGTCCTGCTTTGCGCTCTTTGTGGTAACCACAATGACGCCGCCGGCAGCGGCTGCACCATAAAGGGCCGTGGCCGAAGCATCCTTAAGCACGGAAATGGTTTCAACGTCGTTGGGGTTGAAGTCGCCGCCAGCAACGCCGTCCACCACGTACATGGGGTCTGCACCGGCGGTAATGGAACCGGTACCACGGATTCGGATGGATGCGCCTGCGCCGGGCTGACCGCTGGCGTTCATTGCAACAACGCCGGCGACCTTACCCTGAAGCATGTTTCCAATATCGGCCGAAGCGACATCGGTGAGCTTGTCACCGCTCATTGATACGACTGCACTGGAGAGCTCTGTCTTCTTCTGGGTGGTGTAACCTAGCACGACCACCTCTTCCAGAGCTTCGGTGTCAGGAGAAAGGCTGACATTGATGACAGTGCGGCCGTTCACGGCTTCAGTGACGCTGACATAGCCTAGTGAACTGAAAGTAAGGGTGGCATTTTTTTCCGCCTGGATTACGTATTTTCCTTCGTAATCGGTGACGGTTCCAACGCCATTTGAGAGCATCACGCCAGCGCCGATCAGCGGCTGGCCGTCTGTGGCATCCAGAACCCGGCCGGAAATGGAGAGCTTCTGGGCCGATGCAGGAATTGCAAGCGCCATGGCTGCAACCGCTGCAAGCAGGTAGGAATAGATTTTTCTCATGGTTAGACCAATTGGTTATTTATTGTAAGATGCTAAAAATTGTAATTTCGTTTCAAAAAATCAAAGTAAGTCGTTGATACCTACAAGATTGAACGCCCTGAAGTACTTGTCCATGTCACGTTCTATCCGGCCAAGCACTATTTCTTCCGGGTCAATTCCAAGCCGCTGAAGGTTTGCGTACAGGAAACCACGGGCGGCAAGTGTGCGGGGCTGCTGCCAGATATAACGGCAGCAGGTGGCAACAATCCAGTCCTGGCGCTCAGGGGTAAGGGCGTGGAGGGCTTTGCCAAGTTCATCTTCATGGAGCCATTTTTCCCAGCGGTGGCTGTCCTCGACTTCCTTCAGGAGAACTTCCTTCATGTGGGAAAGAACGGCCACACGGCCTTCTGCGTGGTGCTTTTTCTCAAGTTCCTCAAGCTCGCAGAGGGCCCTATATTCGCTCATAGTGAATTCCGGGCCTACGTTGGCGGCGCCCATGCCGCAAAGAGGATACTCCTCAGGGTTAGCTACATCGTCGGTGTAATGACCCTTGATGTAGCTACCCAGAGGACGTACCTTGGACGTAAGCCGGCGTGCGACCTCTCCGTCGAAGATGGTGGTATCCAAATCGGTTCCCACTTTACCTACGATGAAGCAGGGCCATACATCCGGCAGTCCTGCAACCATTAACCCATTTTTTAAATCACTAACGAAAGTGTCAAAAGTAGTTTCGTCGGCAAGCCCGCCGTGCACTTCTTCCGTCCCCACCTCATAAGAGATGGGAGCGATGCCGTGCTCCTTGCGGAATTTCTCCACATGGGAGATGAGCTCCACGGTGCGGGCTGCAACAAGATGAATATCAATAATCTGTCCTTTAGGGACATTGATGTCTACGGTAGGGTCTACGTGGATGAGGTCATAGCCTGCAAGCACAGCGGCCTCGAAAGACTTCTTCACGCCGTTCATGGCGTCTTCCACGCTCCATTTTTCCACGCGCTGCCTGTCCTTGAGCCAGGGGCCGCCGTGGTCTATGGCTATGATGACGTCACCGGTGAAATTGACCCGTTCCGTTTCAAAACGCACCGTACGCACAAAATCTTCCTGCGTCATGCCGGTGTATCCGCCGTCGCAGTCTATCTGATTGAGGGTGGCGGCAAAATAGATGGGAGCATTGTTGCGCTTTGCAGCCCTCAGGGATGCACGGATGACGGTGGGCGAATTGGGGCAGGCCGCGAAAATGGTACGGGGAATACCGGTGTTTTCGCGGATTGCATCCAGCTTGTGAAGAAGATTTTCTGTCTTAGGCATTTTTCTTAATTAATTATATAAGGTAACACCCTCCACCACCCTGGAAATGTTTCCGGAAATGGACGGGGAGTCGGGGTTGAGTCCAAGGTCAAGGGATTTGAAGAAGCCCAGCAGCTGGCCCATCCAGGCAAAACTCACGCAGCCGTAGTACGGAGGCATGGAAGGAGTCATGCCGGTGACTATCGAAAGGTCGTAGCAGGAACTTTCAATGGCCGGTTCATCGGCCGAAATCACAAGGGTGCCCTTAACTATGTTGTTGGACTTCACCTGACGGATGAGGTCCAGTTCATAGCGGCGGACATTGGGGTTTGGCGAAAGCAGGTACACCAGGAGGGAGTTGGGCTTCACCACAGCCTTGGGGCCGTGGCGGAAGCCAAGGAAGGAGTCGAAGGAGCACATGACGGCGCCATCCGTGAGTTCCTGGAGTTTCAGGCGGCATTCTTCGGCAACGCCCTTGAGAGGGCCGGAGCCAAGGAAAACGGCGCGGTCGAAATTGCGGGAGGCCATTTCACGGATGGCGTCCTCGTATTTGTCAAGGGATTTTTCCACGGCCGATGCAACTTCCTCGATGAGAGCCCTGTCCTCATCAATGTGATCTATGTTTGCAATCATGGAGCACGTGAGAAGCATGGTGGAGTAGCTGCTTGTCATGGCCAGGGAAAGGTCGTTGGTTTCAGGAGGAAGCAGCACGCATAGGATATTCTCCCCTTTCATCTGGGCAAGCTCACCGTCCTTGTTGCAGGTGATGAAGATGTGGGCCACCTTGCCGGCATTCTTTTCAACGGCCTTTATGGCGCCCACGCTTTCCGGGGAATTGCCGCTGCGGGCGAAACTCACCAGAAGGACCTTGCTGGAGGAGTCGAAGAACATCTGGGGGTTTGTGATGATGTCCGTGGTGGCGATTGCGCGCGCGCCTTTGAAGCTTGTGGAGAACAGGGCGGGTTCAAGGGCGTCTCCTATGTATGCCGAAGTACCGGCGCCCGTAAGAACAACTTCATATCCCTCACTCAGATACTTGTCTTTGAAAGCCTTGATCTCTTGCTTATGTGAGCAGACAGTGTCCATGGCCTTCAGCCATACGCCGGGCTGCTGTCTGATTTCTTTGTAGGTGTTATAATCGTAGTTCATTTTCAGTGTTATCGATATGCAAATTTAGTTTTTTTCATTAAAAAAGTTTCGGTTTGTGTTTTGAATTTTGAAATTCGCACAAACCGAAACACTATCAATATTAGGTTAAGCTATTGTATATCAGCAATTTATACTATACACAATTTCCGTTTCAAACTGTTTCGTTTAAACTATGGTATTACGGTTTCAACATTGATTTTCATGGCTTTCAACTGCCGTTTCACATTGGCCGGCAGATTGTTGTCCGTAACTATGGTGTTTATCCTGTCCACTTCAGAGATGAAGGCCAGGGCGCGCTTGTTAACCTTTGAGGAGTCGAATACGCCTATCACCTCCCGGGCACGCGAAATCATCACCTGGTTGGTGCTGGCTTCGTCTACGCTTGGAGTGGAAAGGCCTGTTTCCACCGAGAAGCTGTCCACGCCCAGGAAAAGCTTGTCGCAGTAGAAGAGCTTGAGGTTTGATTCGGCCAGGGGACCCACCATGGACATGCTGGATTCCCTTACGGTACCGCCAAGGAGTATTACGTTGAAACGTTTGTACTTGATGGCCTCCATCATGGCGCTGATGGAATTGGTGATAATGGTAAGGTCCTGGAAAGGCTGGAGGTTCTTGACAACCTCCAGGGCGGTTGTCCCGGAGTCTATAAGAATGGTATCGCCTTCCTTGATATACTTTGCGGCGGCACGGCCGATAGCCTCTTTCTCCCTCATGTTCACCATCTTCTTGAAATTCAGGTGGCGTTCCTCCGCAGCGGGCTCGGAGGTCTTGGAGGTTCCGATTATGGCCCCGCCGTGAACCCTTACAAGAAGTTTGCGTTCCTTGAGTATGCGAAGGTCTTTCCGGATAGTTACTTCCGAAACACCAAAACGTTTGCTTAGTTCGGTAACATTTACCGACGAATCGCTCTTTAAAAGTTGAAGAATGGCAGACCTTCTTCCCTGAGCGGAATCATATATATCCATCTGGTCTTAAGTTTTAGTTCGCCGCAAATATATGAATAATTTTATATGAAACAAAACGAAATATTTTTTTATCGCCCAAAACGAAACTATTTGAAATATTTTCGCACATATTTTTTATATTCGCATTGGAATTAATAACACTTCGCGCATGAAAAAATACCAAATCGCCGCCATAGGAGAACTCAACGTTGACATAATTCTCAACGGAATAGAATCGGAGCCGGAAATCGGCAAGGAAAAGTTCTGCAAGGACATGACAGTTACCCTTGGCAGTTCCACGGCAATATTCGCGGCCAACGCCGCAGCCCTTGGAAGCAAAGTGTGCTTTGTGGGCCTTGTGGGCAAGGATTCCTTTGGAGAACTGGTAAAAACATCGCTTGCGGCAAAGGGCGTCGCCACGCACTTTATCGGTACGGGAGAAACCCCTACCGGCGCCACCATATGCATGAATTACGGCGAAGACCGCGCAAATCTCACATATCAGGGCTCCATGGACGTCATGGGCTTTGAGGACATTGACAAGGGCGTCTTTGACCTTTCCCAGCACATCCACCTGTCGTCCCTCTTCATGCAAAGCGCCCTCCTCAGGGACATCCACAAGGTCCTGGACCTTGCGGCCGAAAAAGGCGTGACGGTATCCCTGGACACCCAGTGGGACCCCATGGAAAAATGGGCCCTGGACTATAAGAGCGTCCTTCCCAAGATCACCGTCTTCATGCCCAACGAGAAAGAACTTTGCGCCCTTACGGGCAAGGCCACCCTTGAGGAGGCAATCCAGGAAGTGCGCCCGTATCTTGGCGGCATAATGCTGGTAAAATGCGGTTCAAAGGGCTCCCTCCTTGTAAAGAAAGACGGCTGGCAGAAACTCCTTCCGGCCTTCCTCAACAAGAGCGTAGTGGATGCCATAGGTGCCGGCGACAGCTTCAACTCCGGCTTTATCAGCGCTTTTGTAAAGGGCCTCTCTCCGGAGGAATGCCAGAAGGCCGGCAACCTTACCGGCGCGGTGAACACCACTGCAGCCGGCGGCACCGGAGCCTTCACATCCCTTGAGGATGTACGCAAAATCTGCAAGGAACGTTTTGGACAGGAATTACCTCTCTAACCATGAAAAAATCACTCATACTTTCGGCCATGGCGGCGCTGGTGCTTTCATGTACCGCCCCCGCCCCGGAAAATGCCGTCTTTTATAAAGGAAAGGCCGTCAATGGCTTTGACGTCATTGTGGAAAGCATCCCCGCTGAAGGCCATGAGGGCATGACCCTCAAAAACATCGGCTTTATAAATGTCTCCGGCAAGGACCTTCTTGTAGATGCCATTGAAACTTCGGCCATAACCCTTGAGGGGAATGACATCTGGTCTCTCCAGCCCACCTCCACGGCAGAGCGCCTGGACTGGGTGATGCCTGTCCCGGACGGCTTCTCCAAGGACAATTACCTTGGCATGAACAATTCCGATTACGGCGGAGGCATCCCCATGATAAGCCTTTGGAATGCCGAAAAAAACGTGAGCGTGGGGCTTGCCGAGCCATGCCTTGAGACCCTGAGCATGCCTGTAAGGCGCAAGGGAAACACGGCAAGGGCTTCAATCCTCATGAACCTGGGAGAGCCCGTTGTCCTTGAGCCCGGAGACACCCTCTTCGCCCTCAAGCAGTTTGTGTATGAGGGTAAAGGAGACTTCTTCGGCCCGCTGAGGGCTTTCTCCGAGTACATGCAGGAGACCTACGACTGGGAGGCCCCGGTATCTCCGGAAGACGCCTATGAGCCGGTCTGGTGCGCATGGGGATATGAACGCACGTTTACCGTGGACGAGGTTATCGGCACCCTTCCCAAGGTTGTGGAACTTGGGTTCAAGTGGGTGGACATAGATGACGGCTACCAGATCTGCGAAGGAGACTGGACCACCAACGACAGGATAGGCCCCGAAGGAATGAAGCGCATGACGGATGCCGTACACGCGGCGGGCCTGAAGGCAAAGATCTGGTGGGCTCCCCTGGCCGCAGACCCCGAAAGCTCCATTGCAAAAGAGCACCCGGAGATGCTTCTGGTACAAAAGGACGGCTCCCACGAGGACATCTCCTGGTGGGACAGCTGGTACCTCTCCCCCGTCAATCCCTACACCTGGGAATATACCCTGGACCTTGTGGACATGTTCCTGGCCGAATGGGGCTTTGACGGCTTCAAGCTGGACGGCCAGCACCTCAACCTGAGCGCCCCGGACTACAACCCCACCAGCGGCCTCAGCTACCCCGGAGAGGCCCAGGAGCGCTTCCCGGAGTTCTTCCTGCACCTTTACGAACACGCCCAGGCCCTGAAGCCAGGCTCCGTTGTCCAGATCTGCCCCTGCGGCTGCGCCGTCAATTTCTTCAATATTCCTTATATGAACCAGGCGGTGGCGTCGGACCCCACATCCAGCGCCCAGATACGCCAGAAGCGTAAAGTCTATGCTGCGCTGGCCCCTGAACTGGCATACTACGCAGACCATGTGGAGCTCAGTGACGGCGGCCTGGATTTCGCCTCCCAGATTGGCGTGGGCGGAGTCATCGGCACAAAATTCACCTGGCCCAAAGCCAACCCTGACGCCAAGGAGTCCGGCGGAAGCCTGCTTACCCCTGAGAAAGAGGCTCTCCTTCGCAAGTGGGTGCCCATTTACAAGGAAAAGATGCTCTCCAAGGGGCTTTACCGCGGAGACCTCTATACATACGGCATAGACAAGCCGGAGGCGCACGTCATTGAAGCTGGCGGAGCCACATACTACGCTTTTTATGCCGAATCCTGGAACGGGGAGCCCATTGAGCTCAAGGGCCTTGACCCTTCAAAGACATACACGGTTACGGAATATACTCTGGATGATCCCAAATCCTTCACCCTGAATGGCTCCAACCCCGTCATCAACCCTTCATTCGAAGGCAATTATCTCATTGAAGTCAAATAAAACCTATTAAATTATACCATCATGAAAACAAAACGATTATTTGCCGTGGTGCTTATCATTCCCATGCTTACATTCTGCAATGGAAACAAACCGGAGCCTGAAAACAATCCCAAAGAAGATGACAATCAGGAGCAGACCACGCCCCCTGACAACACCAACGAAGGAGATGATGCCGACTACTCCAAGGCTGCTACAGAACTAAAGAATGGAGATTCTGTTCTGGCAACCAATCCCAATGCTGAAAAGTTCCTGACAGAAGTTACTTACCCCGACAAAGACTGGAGTTTCACAAAGGTCCTGGATTATTACGGAGGGTTTAATTGTGTCAAATATGACGAAAACGGCAATCCTTCCCCTAACGGCAAAGAAGTTACAAAACCCATTTCCGACTACCCGGCTTCGTACAGCATTCGCTGGGGATCAAGCAAAGCCGAAGGCGCCAAGACCCTTCTCCTCGCAGACAATACGTCCTGGAGTCAGGAGACGGACATCAAAAGCGGCATGGCTTACGTCAACATCACAAACTTGATTCCAAACGCAACTTATACTTATAAGGTAACGGCAACAGATGGAGGAGAGACAATCGCTGAAGGTAGTTTCACCACCACAGGCCATATCCATCAGGCCAATTTCTGCCGAAATGTGCGTGACATGGGTGGCTGGACAACGCTTGACGGTAAAAAAGTGAAGTTCCGCAAGCTTTACCGTGGCGGCCGCATGGAGGAAATTGGCGGGAAAAGCGCTAAAACGGAGGCCAAAGACCAGGGAATTGGTGCAGAACTGGACCTTCGCAACAGCGACCGTCTTTCCAAGCCCGCCATTGGGGATATTGATTTCTGCGCTCCCGGTATTGAACAAGGCGGCACATGGATGCTGACCAACGGAAATTCAGACGGCAATTTCACTAAACAGTGCTTTGAGTTTATTGTAAACAGCCTGCGTCAGAATAAAGGTGTTTACTACCACTGCTCACTTGGGCGTGACCGTACCGGGACCCTTGGTATCCTTCTTTTAGGCCTACTTGGCGTACGCGAAGGTGACATTTCCAAAGAATACGAAGTAACATACTTCTCGCCTATGGGATACAGTGTTTCTTCTTCGGAAGAATCCGGTTGGGACAGCAAGCACGCAGATCTTGTTGCCCAAGGTCTCCATTTCCCGTACTTCCTTAACACCCGTGACAAATGGGTATACAGTGAAGTCGCCCCCTACTTCTGGAATCTGGCCGGAGAGAACGGCACCTTTGCTGAGGGCGTGGAGAAGTACCTCCTTGAGGTTGCCGGCGTAAGCCAGGCCGATATCGACGACTTCAGGAAACTGATGCTAGAATAACCGACACATTGTCCGCTCCCCCGGCCTCACAGGCCATGGAGAGCAGGTCCGCAGCTGAGGAGCCGCCTTCAAGGGCGGCTTCTGCCGTTTCCTCCGGGACCATGTCCGTGAGGCCGTCGGAGCAAATTAGAATGGTATCGCCTTCAAGGAGTTTCCCATCCAGGGAATCTATGGCAAGGCGCCCCTCGCAGCCGCCTCCAATGCAGTTCAGAAGGTATTTTGAGGCCGAAGGGTCTCCGGTAATTCCCCTTTCAGTCTCATCTGTGGAAAGCTGCCGGAGAATGCCTTCCCGGAAACGGTAAGTGCGGCTGTCTCCGGCGTTTACAAGATAAATTCGGCCATAATGCCATATAACTCCAGTAAGCGTACAGCCCATGGGATGCACCTGACCTTCGGCACAGGCCCTTTCATTGAGGGCCGAAGAAGTGTCCGCAACAACCCTCCGCAAATCCTCCTCAAAGGTTTCCGGGCCGATTTTTCCGCTCTCGAAAGCCTCCCGTATCTGCGTGAGGGTGTACTCGCTGGCTTCCTCCCCCTTTTCATGGCCGCCCATGCCGTCGCTGACAAGGAGGTAGAACCAGCCATCCTCCGGAGTGGTTACCGTAAGGGCCACGGAGTCGTCGCGGACAATGAGTCCGCCCACAGACACCGCGTCTTCGTTGTTTTCCCTCACCACTCCCTTGTGGCAGAGGGCCTCTATACCAAGTTTCATTGCACGGTAA
>JAFVDC010000212.1 GCA_017478685.1 Bacteroidales bacterium
ACACGCGGTCAAGATCCTCTCCAAGCTGCTCGGCCACATGAGACGCCTCAAGATGCTCTTCATCTACCTGATACGGCACCAGCTCATAGGAAATCCCTGCCGCATCCAGCAGCCTTGCCGCATTTGTTTTCTCTGCTTTCATACGGCAAAATTAAGAAAAAAGCACTACCTTCGCAAAATTATGACGCCGAAGGATACGTTGCGCACATATTGGGGCTATGACTCATTCAGGCCGATGCAGGAGGAGATTATCTCCAATGCACTGGAAGGCCGTGACGTGCTTGCCATCCTCCCAACCGGCGGCGGCAAGAGCGTCTGCTTCCAGGTGCCCGCCCTCATGAAAGACGGCCTGGCGCTTGTGGTCACTCCCCTTATCGCCCTTATGAAGGACCAGGTCCAGAACCTTAAGGACCGCGGAATAAGGGCCATCTCCATCCACGCCGGCATGACACGCCGTGAGGTGGACCTCGCCCTCAACAACGCCGCCTACGGAGACTACAAGTTCCTCTACCTTAGCCCTGAACGCCTTAAGACACGCCTTTTCCAGTCTTACCTGGACGTGCTCAATATCAACTACATAGTTGTTGATGAAGCCCACTGCATATCCCAGTGGGGGTACGACTTCCGCCCGGATTACCTGGAGATAGGTCAGATAAGGAAACGAATCGACGCCCCGGTAATTGCGCTCACCGCCACCGCCACTCCCCTTGTGGCGGAAGACATTATGGAGCGCCTGGCATTCAAGGAAAAACTGCTCCTGAAATCCGGCTTCCTTCGGCCAAACCTAAGTTACATAGTCAGGAAAACCCAGGACAAGGCCGGCCAGATCCGAAGCATCTGCGACGGCGTCCCCGGCACCGGCATAGTCTATGTCAGGAGCCGCCGTAAGGCCGAAGAGCTGGCCGCGGGGCTAAGGAGCGCGGGGGTATCGGCCTCATTCTATCATGCAGGGCTTGGAGCGGTCACAAGGGCCACCCGCCAGCAAGAATGGAAAACCGGCAAAACCCGCGTCATGGTGTGCACAAACGCCTTCGGCATGGGCATTGACAAGCCGGATGTACGTTTTGTGGTGCACGCGGATCTCCCGGACTCCCCGGAGGCATACTTCCAGGAAGCAGGGCGTGCGGGCCGTGACGGGAAGCCTTCTTACGCCGTCCTCCTTTGGAACGGCACGGACATTTCCCGGCTCAAGCAGATAGAGCAGGTGTCTTTCCCAAGCCTTGAGTACATAGAAGACATATACCAGAAACTCCACATCTTCTATGAGATACCCTATGAAGGCGGAGAAGGCCGAATGCTGAAATTCGACATCAGGGAGTTCTGCAAGAGGTTCGGCCTGCAGCAGGCTCCGGCGTGGTATGCCATAAAGTACATGGAGCGTGAGGGTCACTGGTCCATGGCCGAAGACGCCGACATCCCCACCCGCGTCAAGATAGACATAGACCGTACGGCGCTTTATTCCACAGACCTCCCGGATCCGGAAATGCCGCATGTCCTGGAGGCCCTGATGCGCCTGTACACGGGCATTTTCTCATATCCGGTATCAATAGACGAGGAAGCCGTGGCCGCAAAATCCGGGGTTACCGTCCCGGCCCTCAGGCAGCTTCTGTACGGGCTTTCCATAAACCACGTCATACGCTACATTCCATCGGACCACGCCACCATCATAAGCCTTGCCCACGGCCGCCTCATGCCCGGAAACGTAAAACTGAGTCCGGAGCGCTACAGGCTCCTCAAAAGCACTTTCCATGAGAGGACACAGACCATGACGGATTACGTGGAGGAAGATGATGAATGCCGCTCACAGTTCCTCCTCAGGTACTTCGGGGAGGATAATAGCAGCCTCTGCGGCAAATGCGACATCTGCCGCGCCGGGGCCGCAAAGCCCAAAGACCTCAGGGAGAGGCTTCAGGAATGGATTTCAAGACGGGACGGAAAATACACTTTAATGGAAATCAGAAGCGCTTTTGGCACCGCCGAAGACAGTTATCTGGAAGTTCTCAGGGACATGATAGACAAAAGGGAGGTACCGGAATATGGCAAATAGGAAAGACATACTCCTTGGAATACTCAGAAGCGGAGGGCAGCTCACCACCGGGCAGCAGATAAAACTGTGCCTCTCCATGAGCTATCCGGCCATCCTGGCCCAGATATCCTCCGTCATGATGCAGTACATAGACACCGCCATGGTGGGCCACCTCGGCCCGGCGGCCGGTGCATCTATCGGCCTTGTATCCACCTGCCTGTGGCTTTTCGGTGGGTTCGGGATGGCTGCCACCAGCGGTTTTTCCGTACAGGTTGCCCACTGCGTGGGGGCCAATGACCTTGGAAGCGCCCGCTCCGTTGTGCGGCAGGGACTTGTGTGCGCCGTAGGGTTCAGCACCGTGCTTGCGCTCATTGGCATAGCCCTGTCCCCCTTCCTTCCCGGCTGGCTCGGCGGCGGCCCGGACATCAACCAGGATGCCTCCAGCTACTTTTTCATAATGTCCCTGTTCATGCCCGCAATGGCGCTGGACTGGACCTGCGCCTATATGCTCCAGGCAAGCGGCAACATGAAAGTCCCAAGCATCCTGAGCATAGGCATGTGCGTCCTTGACGTAGTGTTCAACTACATCTTCATCTACGCCCTGGACATGGGCGTTGTGGGAGCCGCCATAGGCAGCGGACTGGCCGAACTTGTCACCGGCATACTCATGTTCTCCTTCCTGGCCTTCGGCTCCAAGGAACTTGGACTCCGGAAAGAAAAAGGCAGCTACAGGCCCACCAGGGCGGTTGTGGGCAAAGCGCTGAACATCAGCGGCCCCATGGCACTCCAGAACGTCCTCATGAGGGGAGGTTATATTGCCGCAACACTTATTGTGGCCCCGCTCGGGACCATTGCCATTGCCGCCAACTCCTTTGCAATCACCGCCGAAAGCCTGTGCTACATGCCCGGAGTTGGCATCGCCGACGCCGCCACGGCCCTTGTGGGCCAGTCAATAGGCGCAGGCCGGAAAGCCATGGCAAAGCGTTTTGCCTGGATAACCACCCTGATGGGCATGGGGATAATGGGCTTCCTGGCCATTCTAATGTGGATTTTCGCGCCTCAGATGATGGGAATAATGTCTCCGGACGCCGCTGTCATAGACCTTGGCGCGCAGGTCCTGAGGATAGAGGCCTGGGCCGAACTTGGCTACGCCGCCTCCCTTGTAATATACGGCGCATTTGTGGGCGCAGCGGACACCCGCATCCCAAGTTTCATGAACTTCGGCTCAATGTGGTTTGTAAGGATTATTCCGGCCATATTCATCACCCGCATCTACGGGCTTCCCGGATTCTGGATGTGCATGGCGGTGGAGCTTTGCTTCAGGGGGGCAATCTTCATGATCCGCCTTGCCCGCGGGACCTGGCTAAAGGACAAGTAGCGGAGATGCCTCTCCCCTTCTGAGCACCCTCAGGGCAACACTCCCCTTCTCTATGCCGATAGATTCCAGCGCGGCCAGGGCACTTGCGTATGCAAGTTCAGGGGTATTGTTGTTTCCGCTCAGGTGGCAAAGGAAGATATTCCTCAGGCCTTCATGCATGAAGTGACAAATTGCATCGGCACAGGCGTCGTTGGAAAGATGGCCGATTCCGTGGCTTATACGATCCTTCAAAACCTGCGGGTACGAGCCTCCCATGAGCATATCAAAGTCGTAGTTGGATTCCACCACCACGGTCTGGGCCTCGGATGCCCACCTCATGGATTCCCCGGTCACATGCCCGAGGTCCGTCATGAGAACAAAGAGTTCTTCCTCACACCTAATCACATAGCCTACGCACTGCGTGGCGTCGTGGGGCACAACAAAGAAACGGACATCGAAATCGGCCGTAACAGGATTCCATACTCCGGGTTCCAGCACCTGGCGGCACGGCCCCACCCAGTCACGTGTAAAAGGGTGATACGCAAGGGCTTCGTGAATCTTATCCGTGGTCCAAACCGGCACGGTAAGCCTCTTGCAGAAAGAGCCCAGGGAGCGTATATGGTCTCCGTGGTCGTGGGTTACAAGGATGGCCGAAATATTATCGTAGCTGAGTTTCAGCGCCTCCAGTTCCTTTTTCACGCGCCTTATGCCCACGCCTGCATCTATCATTATGCCGGAATTCGGCCCAAGGAGAAGACTGCAGTTGCCGCAGCTGCCGCTAGAGAAACTGACGAACCTCATCACGGCCGCTCCTCCTTGTCACAGTAACGGGAAATTACACCGTAGGCGCCGTCTACGCCAAGCTCACCGGCACGGGAGAGGTCTATGCAGCCCTTCTCGCGGTCTTTGAGGTAAATCAGGACAAGCCCCCTGTTGAAATAGGCGTCTCCCATCCAGGGATAGAGTTTGAGGGCTTTGTCGTAACTGGCTATGGCCTCCACAAAGCGGGAACTAAGGCAATAGAGATTTCCAAGGTTGAACTGGATGTACGGGACGGAAGGAAGCACCGCTGCTGCGGCTTCCATGTCCTGAAGGGCCTCGGAGTAGTCATACTCACGCGTAACCTGCTCACGGACGCGGGCACGGGTGTTGCCTTTGTCGTCCATGGTGAGGGTTTGGACATTGGATTCGAAGGAGGCTATGAACTGAATCATTTCGGCCCTGAGGGCGGCCCTGTTCATGAGGTAGAAGGCCTTGTAATAGGCGTCGTAGGGGCCCTTGGGCTCTGCCTCCACGGCATCAGTGAAATGCACAAGCGCCTTTGAGAACTGCTTTGCGTCCATGTCCTGGAGGCCCTTTTCAAAGGAGCCTGACACCGCTTTTTGCCGGACATCTTCTGAAACCGGGACGGCCGCCGTACCGGAAGTAACCTCTGCGGGCACTTCCAAAGAGGCCATGAATGTGTCCAGGAGCTTGTTCTCATAGCGGTGCTCAAGGATATTGTTTCCGGCGCCGGATGCCCCCGCCAACACAAAGCGGTAGAGAGGCTTCAGGTTTATGTCCACGTCACGGTGCCGAAGCATCTCGTCCTCGAAGCCGCCGCTGCGCGCAAAGTCCGCGTCCAGGGCAAGAAGGGAGGAGTATTTCTTGGTGGTATCTGAGAAATCGGCCCCGGAAGATGTGGCTTTTTCATATTCGGCCACTTTCCTGCGTGCGGTACGGTAGTCTTCCCTGGAAGCGCGCGTCATTCCCATCTGGAGCTCTACGTAGGCTCTGTTCATATAGGCCTTGGCAAAGTCCGGGTACAGTTCTATGGCCTTGTTGTAGTCTGCAAGGGCGTCGTCCCAGCGCTCCATTTCAAGGAAATAGCCGGCCCTGTTGAAGTATGCGAGGACATTGCCGGGTTTTATGGCTATAACCCTGTCCATATCTGAAAGGGCGGCCTCGTAATCCCCCACCTGGGCACTCAGGAGGCTGCGGTTGTAAAGGGTGAGGGCGTTGCCGGGCTCATACTTGAGCACGGTATTCAGATCCTGCATGGCTTCCCGGAGATTCCCGGATTCGGCATTCACAAGCGCCCTTTGGAAATGCGCCAGAGTGAGCGTAGAATCAAGGTCTATGGCCTTGTTGAAGTCTGTGAGCGCGGCATCGTACTGCTTCCTGGAAGCCTCCAGCCCGCCGCGGCGGATGTAGCCCTCAGGTTCAAAGCGGTCTATCTTGATGGCGTGGTTGTAGTCTTCCAGGGCCTTTGTGGTGTCTCCGAGGAAAAGGTAGGACGCGCCCCTGTTCAGGTAGGATGCAGGGTCCTTGGGCTCTTTCCTTAAATACTTGTCAAAGTCCTTCACGGCGCTTTGGAACTGACGGCTCAGGAAGTATGTGACGCCCCTTGTGAAGTACAGGCCGTGGGACCCGGGCCGAAGCGAAATGGCCTTCTCAAGGTCCTGGAGGGCGGCATCGTAGTCTCCGGAGCGGCTTTCCGTGATGGCGCGGTAATGGTAGCCGGAAGTGAAAACGGGATTGAGGCGCACCGCCGTGGAGAAATCGGCCTTTGCGCCACGGATGTCCCCAAGGTTGTACTTGGCTATTCCCCTGTAAAAGAAGGTCCAGTAATCTGTGGAGTCCAGCTGCGCAAGGATGTTGAAATTGGCTACGGCCTCTGAAAGGCGACCGTCCTGGAGGGCGGTACGGCCCCTGAAGGAAAACACGTCTTTGTCCCACTGGGCACGGGAATTGATACCGATACTCAGCAGCAGGCACACAAAAAGTATTTTCAGAGGCTTTGACATCAAAAAAATTTCCTTTTCCGGCTTGAAATAGCTAATTTCGCACCAAATGACAAAGTTAGCAAAAATATTTATCATTTTCGGCCTCATTATGGGTTACGGCGCTGCTTCGGCACAAAGCGTCCGCTACAGCATAAGCCCCATTAATGCCGACATTGTCCTAAGCAAAGAGAACATTCAAAAAAACATAGAGTATCTAACAGACCCCGCCCTCGGAGGCCGCGCAACCGGCACTGAAGGCGCCCACAAGGCCGCAGACTGGCTGGAGGGCAATTTCCGCGTGCAGGGTCTTCTGCCACTTGGCGGAGCATGGCTGCACGGTTTCAGCACTTCGGAGGGCATGGGCCGAAATGTTATCGGCCTCATTCCCGGAAGCGCCAACCCCGCGCGTTATGTTGTTGTGATGGCGCATTACGACAACCTGGGCACCCTCAACGGCACTTTTTATCCGGGTGCGGACGCCAATGCGTCGGGCGTGGCCGGCCTTCTGGAACTTGCCGCCATGGTAACGCGCATGAACACCTGCCACAAGATTTACAGGCATTCCCTTATTCTGGTGGCGCTGGACGGCAAGGAGAAGAACCAGGCCGGGGCGGCGGAACTTTGGAGGGAAATCAGTGCCAAGAAACTTCTGGACCCTGTTTCCGGAAAGCCAGTGGAGGCCTCACAGATATCCCTGGTTGTGAATCTGGACCAGATAGGCGGCACCAGCGCCCCCCTCACGGACGGCAATCCGCGCTTTCTCATGATGCTCTCAGACGATGCTCCCGCCCAGCGCTCATCGCTTGAATCCGCCAACCGCGGCAAGGGTTTCGGCCTGGAACTTGGCTTTGACTATTATGGCTCCAAGGACTTCACGCGCCTTTTCTATCGCCGCATCTCCGACCAACGCATTTTCCTGGAGCACGGCATTCCCGCCGTCATGTTCACTTCCGGCATCACCCTCCACAACAACAAGCCCACGGACAATGCCGCCTCCCTGGACTACAATGTCCTCAAAGACCGCATTCGCCTCATTTTTTATTGGCTTGACAAAGTGCTTTAGGCGCTACGCATGGCCTGGCCAGAGGTCTTGAGGGCTTCCTTGTCAAGGATGTCTCCGCAAAGGACCTGTTTTCCGTTTATGAACACCCTCTTTATGCCGAAGGGCTTGGACTGGTCCGGGATGCCGTCCTTCATTTCGGCCTCATCGAATACGGTAAGGTCTGCGAAATAACCGGGCTTAAGGTAGCCACGCTCAGGGATGGAGAAGCGGTCGGCAACTCCGCCCGTCATCTTGCGGATGGTGCGGGGCATGGTGTCCCCTTCCCCGCGGAGCGATGCACGGATGAACTTGGGGAAACAGTCGTAGATGGCAGGGTTCTGCTTGCCGAATTCCTCAACCCAGGCGTCGGTCATGTAAAGGACGTCGTCGCGCTTGGACTGCCAGGAGATTATCTCCGGAGTGCTGTAGGGTCCCATGTTCACGCGGCCCTTGAAATCAGAGATTTCGCAGAGGTCAAGGTAGGTGTCAAAGCAGGACTTGCCCTCTTCCTTAGCAATCTGGTACACGGTTTTGCCCTCGTATTTCTCATAGCCGGGGCCGATATACGCAATCTCGATGTCCTTCCAGCCGAAGCCCAGGAGCTTCATTGTAATTGCGCCCATGATGGTGAATTTCAATTGATTCCAGGGCTTGCGCTTCTCCTTTGGAGACAGGGCCTGGAACCAGTTGGGAAGGAACACCGTGATAACGGATACGCCCAGGGTTTCATTGTAGATGTCAAACTGGGCGTCTATGCCTTCGGCCTTGAGTTTATCCAGGATTGCGTGAAGTTCATCCTTGCACTTGAACGTGCTTCGGCCCACAAAGATGGCGTGGGAGTACTGGAGTTTCATGTGGGTGCCCTTGGCCATTTCCACAAGTTCGTCCAGTGCCCTCAGGATATGGGGCCTTCCAAGGAGAGGATAGTCAAGGGACACGGCGGATTCGGCCCTTGGATGCACTGTGAGGGGCTTGTTGTATTTTTCGGCCAGAAGCGCCACGTCACGGGTTTCGGGGACGCCCGCGAAACGCCCGGGAAGGTACATCATGCCAAGGGAAAGGCCGCAGGCACCTTCCTTGAGGCCCTGCTCAAGGAGGGACAGCATCTCTTTGCGTTCGTCTTCCGTAAGGGGGCGGTTGTCCCAGCCGGCCACGCTTGTGCGGGCGGTGCAGTGGCCCACGATTATGGCTTCGTTGCAGGGATTCTTGCGGTCCACCGCCTCAAAGAAACTCTTTACCGTAGGATAGACGCCGGTTGTGTCTCCCCTGTAGCCGAAAAGGCCGGCTCCCACCTTGTCTACATACTGGGATTTTTCACTGAAACCGACGGCCGAAAGACCGCAGTTGCCTGTAATGAAAGAGGTTATACCCTGGCGGATGAATGGCTCGAAGTACTTCAGGGGCTCTTTTTTGATGGCAAACCAGTCGTTGTGGGAATGGGCGTCAAAAAAGCCGGAAGATATGCTAAGGCCTTCGAGGTCTATAACTTCATCGGCCTCTTCATTGAGGTCCGGACCCACGGCGGCAATCTTTTCATCTTCCACAAGGATGTCTCCTGTTACGGGGGCGGCATCCGTGCCGTCATAGATTTTCCCGTTCTTAAGAAGGATACGCATGATAAGGTTTGGTTTAGTTACGTTTACAGGTGTAAAAATACAAAAAATTTACTGAAAAACACTATCTTTGTAGTCTATGAAGGAATTCCTCAAAATGATGAGGCAATACGCCTCCCCCTATAAAGGATATCTGGCTGCAGCGGTGTTCCTTAACATACTGTCGGCCATATTCAATATATTCTCGTTTACAGTGCTGGTGCCGCTCCTTAACATCCTTTTCAAGGTAAACACGGACTCCCAGGTGTATGAGCTCATGCACTGGAACGGAGGCTCTTTCAACGACTTCAAGGAGATGGTAGTGAACAACTTCTACTACTATGTGTCGGATTTCGCGGGGCGTTTCGGCCTCATGAACACCCTCATCCTCCTTGGCGGCACCATGATTTTCTTCACCCTGCTCAAGACAAGCTGCTACTTCGGCTCAAATGCCGTAATGGTGCCCATCTCCACCGGCATAGTGAAGGAACTCAGATGCAGGGTGTACAACAAAATCCTTTCGCTTCCCATAGGCTTTTTCTCAGAGGAAAGGAAAGGTGACATCATAGCCCGCATTACCGGAGACGTCTCCGAGGTAGAGAATTCCATAACAGCCTCAATAGCAATCCTTATCAAGGACCCCATCCTAATTCTCATCTACTTTGGCTTCCTCACCGCCCTGAGCCCTGACATGATGGCCTTTACAATTGTATTCACCCCGGCTTTCGTGTGGATAATGGGCATTATCGGCAAGCAGCTCAAGAGGGGCTCCCTTGAGGCCCAGGAGCTTTGGTCCGACACCATGTCCCAGGTGGATGAAACCCTTGGAGGCCTCAGGATTGTGAAGGCCTTCAACGCGGAGAAGACTATGTCCAAGCGCTTTAGCAATGTCACGGACCGCATGCGCCGGAAAATTGCCAAAGTGGCCACCCGTCAGCTTACCGCACACCCCGTAAGCGAGTTCCTTGGCACCACCATGCTCATGATTGCGCTGTGCGTGGGCGGCTCCATGATCATCCGCGGCACCGGCCTTTTCGGCGGAAAATTCATGGATGCCTCCCAGTTCATCCTCTTCCTTGTGATCCTTTACTCCGTGATCGAGCCCATCAAGGAGCTTTCCACCGCCACCTACCGCATCCCCAAGGGCCTCGCCTCCATGGAAAGGATCAACAAGATCCTGGAGTACGACAATCCCATCAAGGACCCTCAGAATCCGCTTCCCGTGGAGTCCTTCAAGGATGCCATCCGCTTTGAGGGCGTTCATTTCAGCTACGACTCCTCCCGCGAGATCCTCCGGGGCATAGACCTCTCCATCCCCCGCGGGAAGATGATTGCCATTGTTGGAGAATCCGGCGCCGGAAAATCCACTCTGGTAGACCTCATTCCCCGTTTCTGGGATGTCACTGAAGGCCGAATCACCATTGACGGCAAGGATGTACGGGACATAGCCGTCAAGGACCTCAGGGCCCTCATGGGCAACGTGAACCAGGAGCCCATCCTTTTCAACGACACCATTTTCAACAACATAGCCTTCGGCGTAGAGGGCGCCACCATGGAGCAGGTGGTTGCCGCCGCCAAGATTGCAAACGCCCACGACTTCATCATGGAAAAGGAGCAGGGCTATGAGACAAATATCGGAGACCGCGGCTCAAAGCTTTCCGGCGGTCAGCGCCAGAGGCTTTCCATTGCCCGCGCCATCCTCAAGAACCCTCCCATCCTCATTCTGGACGAAGCAACGGCATCACTTGACACAGAATCCGAGCGCCTTGTCCAGGACGCCCTTGACCGCCTGATGTCAAGCCGCACCACAATAGCCATCGCCCACAGGCTCTCCACCATCAAGAATGCCGATGAAATTGTGGTGATGCATGACGACAGGATTGTGGAACGCGGCCGCCACGA
Organism: Bacteroidales bacterium; assembly: GCA_017478685.1. The sequence goes on from JAFVDC010000212.1 coordinate 10,685, forward strand.
CGAACTAATTGCCCTCAACGGATATTACAGGAAACTTAACGATATGCAAGCCCTATGAAAACCATTAAAGTACCCCTTGTAAGCTTTGATACCCTGGATCTTGACAGCGTTATGGAGCTCCAGGCCGCCCGTTTTGACGTGAACACGGTCAACTGGCCTTCAGAATTCCCCTATGCACCTGTGTGCGCAGGGCGTATTGCCCGCACAGAGGGTTCCCTGGTGGTTGATTTCCGCGTAAGCGGCCTTGACCTGAGGGCTCAGAATAAGGAGGACAACGGCTCCCAGTGGGAAGACAGCTGCGTGGAGTTCTTCGTAGAGGATCCTGACGGTTCCGTTTACTACAACTTTGAGATCAACGCCCTTGGAAAGGTGCTTGCCTGCGCAGGCCCTGACCGCAGTCACCGTACTCCCCGTCCGGAAGAAGAGATGAAGGCAATCGCCCGCTTCGCATCTGTTTCTAAGGTGGATACGGAGAAGGAAGGTCTCCAGAACTGGAGGGTTTGCATCATCATCCCGTTTGAACTTATCGGCATAGATCCTGAGAATCTTCCTAAGAAAATCCGCGCCAACTTCTACAAGTGCGGAGACAAGACCGCCCATCCCCACTATGTGAGCTGGGCTCCAATTGA
>JAFVDC010000213.1 GCA_017478685.1 Bacteroidales bacterium
ATCCTGGTCAGGGCCGATGCAGTTCCAAAGCTCAAGCATGAATGCCTGGCAGAAACGCATGATTTCGTCGTTGGACTTGCCCACGGGGTCGAAGTCCGAGCCACCCTTTGCACCGCCCATAGGAAGGGTTGTGAGGGCGTTTTTGAAGGTCTGTTCAAAGCCCAGGAACTTGAGCATTGAAGGCGTCACGGCCTTATGGAAACGGAGACCGCCCTTATAGGGGCCGATGGCACTGTTGAACTGGATACGGTAACCGGTATTGGTCTGGACCTCGCCGCGGTCGTCGATCCAGGTTACGCGGAAGGAAAAAATACGGTCGGGTTCCACCAGGCGCTCCACGATCTTTGCCTGCTCGAACTCCGGATGCTGGTTATATACATCCTCAATAGATTCCAGAACTTCCTGAACAGCCTGCAGATACTCCTTTTCTCCGGGGTACTTGGCCTGGAGGCGTGCCATAATGTCCGTAGTTTTCATGATAGTTTTTAATTTAGTGTTATAATTTTGCTTACAAATTTACACAAGAAAATGCAATTTACAAACAATCTCTAAAGTATTTTGAGTTCCCTCACTTCTTGCGTTTTGTGGGCCTGGCCACAAACTGGATGTCTATGTCTTCAATGGTGTAGCCCTTGAACTTGCGGCGGCCGAGGTGTTCGGCCACGATGGCCGAAAGATCGTCGTCCACCACATCACGGAAGGTGTGGTTTTCGCGGTCGTACATGTGTACGTGGGGCTCCGGGATGGCGTCGAAGAACATTTTCCCGGCGGCCGAAAGGCGGCGGGCGTAGATGTGGTTGTCGGAGAGCTCCGAGAGGATGTTATAAACGGACGCCACGGTAACCTTGACGCCGTTTTCGCGGAACTTCTCCACTATCTGGTCCGGGGACGCATGCACCAGTTCCATCATCACGGTGTGCACGGCAATTCGGGGCCTGGTGGCCTTGAGCCCATGCCTGTGAAGCTGGGTCTTGAACTCGTCTATGCTGCGGACGGTCTTCTGGGGTTTTACTGCCATTGCCGAAGGAGTGACTTTGCGTTTGCTATCGCCTCAGGGGTAACCGTGGAGCCTGAAAGCATGCGGGCAATCTCCTGCACCCTGCCTTCGGCATCAAGTTTACGAACGGAAGTTACGCCCTGGGCCTTTGAGACAAGGTAATGGGCGCTTCCCTTTGCGGCCACCTGCGGGAGGTGCGTGATTGCAAAAACCTGCATGTTTTCCCCCATGGAGCATACCATGGAGCCCATTTTGTCTGCGGTGCTGCCGGAAACGCCGGTGTCTATTTCATCGAACACCAGGGCCGGCATATGTGTAAGTGCGGCCATCATGGCCTTGAGGCTGAGCATGATACGGGAAAGTTCACCACCCGATGCCGCCTTGGCAACATCCTGCGGCGCACGCCCGGTAGACGAAAACAGGAAGTCCACCGCGCTCTCCCCTACCTTCACCTCAAATTTAGCGTTCTCAAGGTCCAGGAAGCGGAGTTTCTCCTCTATGGCCGAAGAAAACGGCCCTGCGGCGGCGCTCCGTTTCTTAAACAGCTGAGCCTTAAGCGCTTCAAAGGCATCCGATGCCTCTTTCACCTTCTTTTCCAGCGCAGCTTCGTCGTCCTCTATTGTCTCAGCACTGTCTACAAGGGCCTTCAGGCGGTCTTTTTCGGCCAGAAGCTCTTCAAGCGACGACGCGCCGTAATTATGCATGAGTCCGTAAAGCGTGGAAAGCCTTTCCTCAACCTGCTCCAGGGCCTCCGGCGACGCCTCCGTACTTGAATCAAGTCTCTCTACTTCGGCCTCAATGTCCTCTATCTCCACGCGGGCGCTCTCCAGCCTCCCGGCAAGTTCCTCCAGGGACGGAATGAATGCCGATATCTTCTCAAGGCTCCGGAATGCCTCCTTGAACCTTTGTTCGGAGAGGATGGAGCCGGCCTCCTGAAGCCTCTCCTTTATTTCTTCGGCGTGGGCCAGGGCCTTCTGGCGGGCCTCAAGGTCCTCCAGTTCCCCGCTCACAAGACGGGCCTCCTCAAGGCGCTGCCAACGTGAGAAGTTATACTCCTTGTCCCTCAGCGCCAGGGCTTTCCTTTCGCGAAGTTCGCCAAGTTCCCTCCTGGCCGAAGATAGGGCCGATGCCGCGGCTTCCGTCTTTTCCCTGAGCTCCACCGTACCGGCGTACAGGTCCAGCGCTTCCGTGCGGAAACGGGCGTCCTGCAGCCTCAGGGTCTGGTGCTGAGAATGGATGTCTATAAGAAGGGACGCAATCTCCTGAAGGTCTGCCACCGACACAGGCTCGTCCCCGGCAAAGCACCGGGACCGCCCGCTTTTTGAAACTACGCGCCTGAGAAGAAGGGAATCTCCGTCCGGGGGGATGTCCTTTTCCTCCATCACGCGCCGAAGGGCTGCGTCTATGCTGAAGCTGGCCTCAACCACGCAGTTCTCCCCGTGGGGGCCCACCATCCCGGAATCCGCCTTGGAGCCCAAAACCAGGCTCAGGGCACCCAGGAGGATGCTTTTTCCGGCGCCGGTCTCTCCGCTTATAATGACAAGACCCTCCGGAAATTCAAGATCCAGAGAGCCTATCAGAATGTAGTTGGAAACGCTTAGAGACCTGAGCATTATTCTGCGCTTATTCCTCCTCCTCCTCAACAGGCTTGATGTCGTGGGTCTGCTCCTCGCCGGCCTCACGATAGTAGAGGTCTCCATTTTCAAACTCAGAGATGGCCACGAGGTCCGGCTTGGGCTGGCGCTCGTAGTACTTGGAGATTTCAATCTGCTCCTTGTTCTCAAACACTTCCTCCATGGTGTCGCGGTCGTTGCGGAACTCCTCAAGTTTTTTCATGAGTTCCTTCTTTTCGGCCGATGCTATCTGGTTGGCCCTCTTGTAGAGGATAACCACTGATTCATAGATGTTTCCCGTAGGAGCCGCAAGGTTCTTGATGTCGCGGGTTACGGTGTTCTGGGGTACTTTCTTCTTTTCCATATTCTCTTATTATCCCGGTCTTCCGGACTAAAACTTTTTCTCCCAAAAAAGGTCGAAAAAGTTTTGTCCGTCAGACCCTGTATATATAGATTACCAGAGTTCTTTTCCGGAAGTTTCAATTATTTTTCATTCACCTGGCGGTACAGGCGGTCAAGTTCATTGCGGTAGTGGGACTCCGGGTACTCGCTGATGAAATTGAGGTAGTCGTCGGTGAACACCAGGAAGCGCTCTTTCTGCTTTTCCTTCACGCTCAGGCGGGCGTAGTGATAGGACGCCATTGCGGTATAGTAAAGGACATCCTCGCGGTAAACGTTGTCGGAGTTGGTCTTGAGGACGTTGCGAAGCTTCACGCGGGCGCTGAGGTAGTCCTCCATGCGGTAGTACTGCTTCCCGGCCTCGTAGTCCTTGCGGTCAAGCCTCTCCTGGAGGTCCTTCAGCATATTCTGGCACGCAGGGATGTGGATGTCGTCCGTGGGGTGCTCCCTCACGTATTCATTTATTGCGGCCATGCAGGCGCGCGTGGGATTCTGGTCCAGTTCCCAGCGGTAGGTGGCCCGGTACAGGCAGTCCAGCCTGTAGAACTGGGCGTCCGGGGTGAAGGGGCTCTGGGGGAAGCTCTCCACAAACTTGGAGAAGTTGGATTCGGCCGTATAGTAGTCCTTGGCCCTGTAGTTGGAAAGGCCCCAGTAGTACTGCACGGTGTCGTCGCGGGAAGTTCCGCTTGTCAGAACCGCCATTGACTCAAACAGTTGGGCCGACTTCTGGTACTTCTTTGCCGCAAAGTAATCCATGGCGGCCTTGTACTTTGCATCTACGTCGTTGGATGCCAGAAGGACCTCGTACTGGCTCTTGCAGGAAACAAGGGCCAGTGCCGAAAGAAGAAGGATGACTAACGCTTTTCTCATTTTGTCTGGAGGAATTTCTCTGCGTCACGGGCTGCGATGCAACCGGACGCTGCGGCCGTCACGGCCTGCTTGTATGTGGGATCCTGGACGTCTCCGGCGGCAAAAACGCCGTCTACGCTGGTGCAGGAGCTCTTTCCCTTTGTAACGATGAAACCTGCGGGATCCAGTTCCAGCTGCCCTTCAAAGAGCTTGGAGCCGGGCTCATGGCCAATTGCAAGGAAGAAGCCGTCCGTTTCAATTTCAAACACGGTGCCGTCCTTGCGGAGCAGCCTTACGCCCGTGACGGCGGTGCCGTCCCCGAGGACTTCCTGGGTGTTGCAGTTCCAAAGGACCTCTATGTTGGGTGTGCTAAGGACCCTTTCTCCCATTATCTTGGAGGCGCGGAAAACATCCCTTCGCACTATCATGTACACCTTCTTTGCAAGGCCGGCAAGGTAGAGGGCTTCCTCGCAGGCGGTGTCTCCGCCGCCCACCACCGCAACGGTGCGTTTGCGGTAGAAGAAGCCGTCGCAGGTGGCGCAGGCCGAAACTCCCATGCCCATGTACTTTTTCTCGCTCTCCAGCCCAAGGTACTTTGCCTGGGCGCCGGTGGCGATGATAAGTGATTCGGCCTCAATCTCTTTCTCTCCGTCAATCGTAATAATGAACGGGCGCTTAGAGAGGTCTGCCTTTGTTGCCGAACCCTGCCTTATGTCGGCCCCGAAACTGCGGGCCTGCTCCCTCATTCCGTCCGTGAGGGTGAGGGCGTCCACGCCACCCGGGAAACCGGGGAAGTTCTCCACCACGGTGGTTGTGGTGAGCTGCCCGCCGGGCTGTATTCCCTCATAAAGCACGGGATCCATGTTTGCACGCGCTGCGTATATTGCGGCCGTAAATCCGGCAGGACCGCCGCCAAGTATGAGGCACTTTACTTTTTCCATATGTTATCTTTCCAGTGAAGTTGTGAAATCTTTGCGGTAAACTATGCGGCGAACGGCCTTGTTGACGCCGTTGCCGAATTCGTCGGGCTCAAGGAAGAAGTCCGTGTGAAGGCCGCGGGCATAACCCGTGCCCTTTGTGGCGCGCTCCATGAAGTAGCGGGCGGTGTCGTAGCCCTGGAAGGCAAACTGGGAAGGCTCCGTCTTGAAAAGAGCCCTGTAGGCCCTTACAAAGGCATCTACCTTGGGATTTGAGTAATCCACAAAGTACGATGTGCTTATGTGAAGGCGCGCGGCGTGGTAGTCGCTGCCCTCGATGGTCTCAAAGGTGCGGACCTTGGAGGGAGCGTACATCACAACGTCGAATCCCTTTCCCATCATTATGCCGATGTTACGCACCACGTCTCCCACGAAGGCCTCGCTTTCGGAGGCCACCACAATGCGGTTTTCGCCGTCCCTGTGGAGCATGCGCTCCAGCGTGGCGGGGATGGAAGTGCCTTCCACAATTGCGTAACTGAGGATGTCGTAAGGAGTTTCGTTGCGTGCAAGGGCGCTGCGGATTGCAACTGATGCCGAAACATTTGCGGCGCCTTTTTCCGTGATGAGGATAATCTTGGAGGAGCCTTCGTAGAGGCTCTCCCCCACCCAGCTTGCAAGGTCTTCCCACTGGCGTTCAACGGATGTTGGAGCCTGCACAAAGCCGGTGTATCTCTGGCTGAGGGCAGCCGTGCGCTGGTCCAGAGGCGAAACCACGTTCACCCGGCCTTCCACCCTCTGGAGCACGGCCTCCATGTCCCTGGAGGCGATGGGGCCCAGCACGAAGTCCCCTTTCACAAGGGTTTCCACGGAAGGCATCCCGGCCATTAGGTCAAACACGTTCATCTTCACCTTCAGGCCTTCGGCCTCCATGTCCTTCACGGCCATGAGAACGCCGGAGTAGAAGTCCATGTTAAGTTCTCCGGCCTTTCCGGCAGCCTTGAGGGGCAGAACAAGGGAGAATTCAACGTCTTCCTTGGGGGTGAAGGAAAGAACGGGCATGACTTCCACTTCCGGTTCCTCTTCTTTTTCCTCTGTTTCCTGGATAGCAGGTTCCACGGGCTTTTCCTCCGATGAGAAAGCCACAGCATGCTTCACGGGAATCTTAAGTACTTGACGTGAAGTGAGTTTACGGCTCTTGAGGCCGTTGTACTCCATGAGTTCCTTGGCGGAGATGTTGTACTTGCGGGCAATGTCGTCTATGTCCTCGTACCACTTTACGGTGTGCTCCGTGTAGTTCTGGGAAGTAACTTCCTGTACCGGGGCCTCACGGTAGGGCACCAGCAGGATGGCGTTTTTCTGGAGGCCGGTTTCACGGAGTGTGGGGTTGGCCTCGTAGAGCTCTTCCTCGGTGACGCCGTAAGCCTTGGTGATGCCGTAAATTGTCTGGCGCTCAAGAACAACGTGCGACAGGTACACCTTGCCGCCCAGCTTGACCTTTTCCTTGGATACGGTTATGGGCGTAGGAACGTATTCCTGCGCCATGAGTGCCGGGCATAAAAGCGTGCCTGCCAAAAGTATCAGTATTGTAAGAAAACGTTTCATATCTATAACGTTTTTGCAAATTCCGTAAGTGCCATGGCATAGGAGCTCCAACTGAGGAGCTTGCCCTGGCGCACCATGGCCTTGACGCATCTTTCGCGGATGGAGTCGTCGGCGAAAAACCTGAGGATTTCCGCGCGCACGACGTCAGGGTCCGGGCTGGATGCGACAATTCCCGTGCCAGTGTCTCCTACTTCGGCCTTGAGACCGCCAACATCAGTGACCAGCATGGGCACCTGGAAGTGGCAGGCGATTGCGCTGACACCGCTTTGGGTGGCGCTGCGGTAAGGGAGCACCACAAGGTCGGATTCGGAGAAATATTTCTTGACCTCGGAATCCCTCACATAGCCCTCGTAGACCTCTATGCGGTCTTTTCCGGGAATGGTGTCTATGATACGGGCGTATTTCTCAAAGGAGCCGTAGCATTCCCCGGCAATTATGAGCCTGTAGTCCTCCGGGAGGTCACGGAATGCCTCCAGGAGTATGTCCAGCCCCTTGTATTCCCTTATGAGGCCGAAGAAAAGAAGGGTCTTCTTGCCGGCATCCTTCCTTGGAAGCTTTTCCCCGAAGTGGGTGTACATGGGGTGCTGCTTCACTATGTGATGGGCAAGTGGCCTTAGCCGAAGGAGGTCGTCCTCCACGCTTGGCGACATGCACATGTAGCCGTCACATGCCCGCAGGAACCACTTTGTGAGCGGAATGTCAAACCAGTGGGGCTCATGCGGAACCACGTTGTGAAGGAGCCCGAGGACCTTTTTGACTCCGCTTCTTCTGGCAACGAAGGACAGCGGAAGGGCAAACCAGCTCATCCAGTAAGGGAGGATGAGGACGTCCGGCTTCCAGTTATGGATGGAGATGGCCGTCCTCATCCAGGTGAAGGGATTCATGGTGTCCAGCATTGCGCTTGACTCCACCTTGACGGCCTCGTCTTCCGGGGTAACGTACTGGGTTTTGCCGGGGAAGAAGAAAGAGGGGTACTGCCTTGTGAAATTCCACGCCTTTACTATATGACATTTTCCCAGCTCCTGCAAAAGAGATGCATTGAACTGGGAAATGCCACCCCTGAACGGGTAGAAACATGATAGCAGGGCGATGCGCATGGCAGGGCCTTTTCTTTATTTCTTGGAAGCTTCCTTAGTCTTGATATAGGCGGCGTTAAGGCCTGCAAGGAGGTCTTCCGTAATGTCCAGACGGGGGTCACCGGTGACAACGGGAGTGGAGAGGATGGGGCCTGCGGTGGTGAGGATAAGGGCGTACTGGTGATCTGCGTTGTACTCCTGCACATACTCAGAGATTGCGTTTGCAATCTGGTTCATCATAACCTGCTGTTCCTCGCTCATTTCCTGCTGCTTGCGCATTACATACTGCTGGTAGTCCTGCTGCTGCTGCTGGATTTTCTGGTACTGGGCCTGGGCAACGGAGTTGGTGAGGAGGCCTTTGTCCACCTTGTTCTGGAAATCCGCCATGTCCTTTTCCAGTTTCTTGCCGCGGCGGTCGATTTCGGCCTGGATGCCGGAAGTCTTGGTCTCGAACACGGAATTGAGGTCATTGGCCATGTCGTAGCCTTCCATGACTTTGTCCATGTTGAAGAATACGATGCTGCCGGCTACTGCGGTGCTGTCCTCTGCGGAGGCTGCGGCTGCAGGGGCTGCTGCCTGGTTCTGGTTGCAGGACGCTGCAAGAGCCATGACAGCGACGAGGCCTGCGATGATGCTGATGTTCTTTTTCATTATTGCGTTTTAAAATTTTGTCAAGTTTGCAAAGATAACTATTTTTTGCGGATTTCCGTAAGGTAGGCCTTAATAGTTTCACGGAGGCCAAGATACAGGGCGTCGCTTATGAGGGCGTGGCCGATTGACACCTCATCTGTCCAGGGAATGGTGCGGATGAAGTAATTGAGGTTCTCAAGGGAAAGGTCATGCCCGGCGTTTAGCCCCAGGTGGGACTCCCTTGCCGCCATGGCGGTTTCAAGGTAGGGGGCGATGGCCGTCTCAGGGTCCTTGGGGTAGTTTTCGGCATAGGCCGCGGTGTAAAGCTCAACTCTGTCGGCGCCGCACTTTGCCGCGCCGAAAGCCATTTCCGGGATGGGGTCTATGAAGATGGAGGTGCGGATGCCCTTAGACTTGAAAGTTTTGCAAAGGTCCGTGAGGAGGGCCTCATTCTTGATGGTGTCCCATCCGGCGTTGGAGGTGATGGCATTGTGGCCGTCCGGCACCAGCGTAACCTGGTCCGGGACCACTTCCAGCACAAGGTCCACGAAACTTTGAACGGTGGGGTTGCCCTCTATGTTGAATTCCGTCTTGATGATGGGGCGGATCTGCCGGACATCGGCGTACCTTATGTGGCGTTCGTCCGGGCGGGGATGCACCGTAATGCCTTCTGCGCCGAATTCCTCGCAGCGGACGGCGGCCAGCGCAACGTCCGGGACGGAGCCACCGCGCGCATTGCGGATGGTGGCGATTTTATTGATATTTACGCTTAAACGAGTCATGTCTGTACCATTTACTTCGCAAAATTAAGGATTTTTCTAAGAAAAGTGTTAATTTTGGCGTCTGATTCTTTAGGAACACTTATGAAAATCGGATATTTCATCTTGAACGATTCCATTCGCCGGGACTCCCGCATGGCCGCCCTGGTGAAGGACTTGGAAGACGCCACCTTCGAGGTCTATGAGATAAAATCCAAGGCCGATGTCCGCCCGGAAACAGACCTTGTGCTTTCCATGGGCGGAGACGGAACCTTCCTCAGCGCAGCCCACACGGTGGCCGATATCGGCCTGCCGGTGCTTGGCGTCAATTTCGGCCGAATTGGTTTCCTCTGCGAAAACCGCCCGGAGGCCGTGAAGAAAGCGCTTGTGGAGGGAGACTTCTCCATAGAATACCGTACGGTGCTCAACGCTACGCTTAAGGGCCCGGAGGCCAGGAAGTCTATCGGCCTTCTCCCCTATTCCGTAAACGAGGTTGCGCTTCACCGCAGCGGGTCTTCCGTGCTTGGAATCCACGTGAGCGTAAACGGGGAGCCACTTCCCACCTATTGGGCCGACGGCATCCTTGTGGCAACGCCTTCAGGCTCAACCGCTTATTCGCTGTCGGTTGGCGGCCCCATCTGTATGCCGGACACCAAGGTGCTGGTTCTGGCCCCTATTTCCCCCCACAACCTCAACGTGAGGCCTATAGTAATCCCTGAATCGGCCAAGATAGACATATCTTTCGAGTCCCGTGACGGCCGCGCCACCATGTCCATGGACAACCGCGTGGTGGAAATCCAGCCGGAATGGACAATTCATGTGGAGATGGCACAGTTTTCGCTTAAACGAGTCCGGCTCCCCGAGTCCGGGTTTGTGAAGGCCCTCACCTCACGCCTTTTCTGGGGAGAAGACATGCGAAACAACGAATAAGACGGTTATGGAAAGGATACCGCAGCACGTATCTATAATCATGGACGGCAACGGCAGGTGGGCAAAGGCCCGCGGCCGTGAGCGCGTTTTCGGCCACATGGAGGGCGTTGAAAGCGTCCGCGCCTGCCTTGAGTATGCAGTGGAAAAGGGCATCAAGTACCTCTCCCTCTACGCTTTCTCAGAGGAAAACTGGAACAGGCCCAAGGATGAAGTCATGACCCTCATGGAGCTCATGATGAAGTCCATGAAAAACGAAATCGGCCGGTTCATGAAGTACAACATCCGCTTTGTGGTGCTTGGCAACAGGGCCAGGCTATCGGACAGCCTCAACGCCGCCATAGACTCCATGATGGAGGAAACTTCCGGGAACACCGGCACCACCTGCGTGGTTTTCTTAAGCTACAGCGGCAAGTGGGACATCCTCCAGGCCATGAAAAAGGCCGCGGCGCAGTTATCGGCCAAGGAAATTGAAAACCTTGAAATCCAGGACTTTGACAAATACCTTGTGACGGCCGGGATCCCGGACCCGGACCTCCTTATCCGCACTTCCGGGGAAATCCGCATCTCCAACTACCTCCTATGGCAGTGCGCCTACACGGAGTTCTACTTCACGGACGTGCTGTGGCCGGATTTCCGCAAGCCGCAGTTCCAGGAGGCGCTGGACGAATATGCCCGCCGTGACCGCCGTTATGGTAAAGTCAAATAAATATTGTTAACTTTGCAGGATAGATTTTTTCAGCTGTGAGAAGACTCATACTAATAATAGCCGCGCTGGCACTCTCCACTTTTTCACTTCATGCCCAGGGAGGCGTGGACATCGACTACGCCCATCCTCGGAAGTTCGCGGTGGGCGGTGTCGGCGTAGAAGGCAACGTGTATTTCAGTGAAAACCAGATTCTCCAGCTCACAGGCCTCAGGAAGGGCATGGAAGTTACCGTCCCCGGAGACGACATCACCGGAATAGTGAAGCGCCTTGTGGCCCAGAGATACTTCGAGGACGTGGAGGTAAGGATAGACTCCCTCAACGCCCAGGCCGACACCGCATGGTTCAAGGTTGTAATCCGCGAGCGCCCGCGCGTTTCCCGCTGGACATATACCGGAGTCAAGTCCGGAGAGAAGAAAGACCTCCAGGAAAGGCTCAACCTCCGTCCCGGCCGCGAATTCTCCGACTATGTGAGGAA
>JAFVDC010000214.1 GCA_017478685.1 Bacteroidales bacterium
CTCAAGAGTCTTGGCATTCACAGCGCCTTTGAAACCGCCGCCGACTTTTCCAGGATGACGGAAGGGCCCAGTGAATTCCACCTTGGAGACGTAATGCAAAAGTCCGTTATCAAAGTGACCGAATGGGGAACTGAAGCGGCATCGGTCTCGGAGACATACATCCCTGAGCCCATTGATACGGCCGACGAATATACTCCCCTGGTATTTAACGCAAATCACCCCTTCGTGTTCTTTATAGCCGAAAGGGAGACCTGCGCAATACTGTTTGAAGGTGTCTATTCAGGGTCCAGCCCTGTGAAATCATACTTGTAGATGTAGGAAGTGGAGCCGTAGTCGTCCACAATCCAGATGCAGCTGTTGATGTGGTCCACGCAGATTCCTTCCTCGTTGGACCTGCTGGAAAGCTGGTATGCGCCCAGCAGATTTTCGGCATCACCGGTGAGGGCGAAGAACTTGTGGGACTCCGAATCCACAATCCAGAGCCAGTCCGTGACGGGGTCGTAGCTTAGCCCGGCTATCTCCGTGATTGCCGGGAAAGTTTTCCTGAGGTCCTTCCTGGAAAGCACCTCCCCTGTCTCCAGGTTGCAGGTGTAAAGGTAAGAGCCCGTCTGGGTGCCGCAGTACACAAGGCCGTCCTTGTAATATGTGATACCCTCAAGACCGGCATTGCCGAAGGACTTGGCGTCGGATATGCTGAAGAGGGTCTCCACGCCCTTGAATGTGCTGGCAGCGAAGATGTCCGCTATGCTTTCCTGAGGGATTCGGCACACGACATTGGCCTCACAGCCAATCACAAGGTCTCCGGTATCGTAATTGACGGTAATGCCCTCGGAGTCAAGGCTTGAGCCCGTTGTGGTGCGGAGTCCTGCCTTGGATAGAAGTTCCCCTTCAACTGAAACCTTAGCTATTTCCCCGCTGTCGCCAAGGCACCAAAGGAACGTCCCGTCCGGACTCACGCATACGCCGGAGAGTTCGTTGAACTTTACCTGATACTTTGTGAATTCCCCCATCTCGGGGATCTTAGGCGCCGGGCCGGTATAGTCTTCAAGCTTTGAAGAGATGTCGCCAAGGCTCACGGCCTCGCCGGAGGCAATCTGGAAGGCCGATTCCTCAACATACGCCTTCAGGTACTCCCCGTCCTTGCCCATAAAGAGCGTGAATCCCTTCTTGAAAGTAATTCCTCTGGGGAAGAACAGACGGTTCACGGAGGAGCCGTCGGCAATTACCTCACCCTTTATGAAAGGATATCCGTCCGTGCTGAAATAGCTGATATTCTGAACCTTGGACGTGTAGTCGGCCCTAAAACCGTTTACGCGGATTCCGGAACGGTCATTGGCCGCAATGATATAACTGTCAAAATCACCTGACACCACAAAGGAGAGGGCCGATATCACGGGACGGAAGCTGAATTTGCCGTCGGCCTGATACGCCATCATAAGGAGCTTGTCCCATGAGGTAAATGTGACGTCGGTATCCATGAGGCTGTCTCCCTGCAGCACGGCATCGGCGGGGTACACGGCATAAAGGCCGTCCGCACCATACTGGAACTCCATGATGGATTCGTCCAGATTCACGGTAGCAGTTTTGCCTCCATCCTTTATATCTTCGGCCTTGAGCACGAAAACCTTGGCATTGGGGCCGTAGTTACCGTGAATATACACGGCATCTCCTGCTTCCCATCCGGTCTTTTCCGTAACGGACTGTTCCGGGAAAACAAGGGTGTAATCCCCTGCCTTGAGTTTTTCCGAAGCTGGGGGTGTCTCGGGAGTTTCGGGCTTATCCGCCTCTTTTTCAGTGTTTTCCGTGTCTTCGGCATTTTCCGTGGTGCACGAAAGACAACATGGCAGGAACGTAAAGGCAGCCATGACTGCAACAAAAGGGAGAATAGTTTTTTTCATGGTAAGGTTATTTTAGTGCAAGTTCATAGCCGCTTTCAACCAGGCCGTCAGGGGCTATGACAAAGTAAAAAGGCGTCATCTCCATATCAAAGACGGCCTCTGCGTTTTGAGGGAAGACATACTCCCATCCGGGAACTTGGGGATTAGGGCCGATACCCATCCCTACGGCCACCTTGTGCGCATCCTTCCATTCCGGATCCTGCGCCAGGGTTTCCAGAGCCTTGTGGCAGAAAGGGCAGCCAAGGTCCAGGACCAGCACCAGAGTTCGGCCGTCAAGGCCCGGCAATCCGGGGACAATGGCCTTTGCCCCAACCTGATTAAGCCGTATCCATTCCCTCTTCTGGATGTAAGGCCCCATCTCCTCAGGCTGAAGGACGGAGTCTTCAACTATCCTGTCTACGGCTTTGGAGAACAGCGCCGCACTGCGGCAAGGAGACAACGGGTTGTAAAAAGCGGCTTGTGACCATTCGGCATAAAGATAATAACCCACGGTATCCTGAAGCAGCTTGTCATACAGGGCGTCAATGGCCGGAAGGGCCTCTGACTCAGGGGCATTTGCCGCAAGTTCGGCAAAATCCGCAAACTGGTTTTCGGCCGCCCTGATGTCCTCATAACCAGGGTCATGGGTGTCCCAAAAAAACCTGACGCCCGGCCTCCCGCAAGAGGAGACCAGGGTCAGGAATAAGACTGGGAACAATTGGAATAACCGCATTACTCCACGTTGATGGTCCGGAGGATGTTGTATCCCGTGTTCTTGTCCCAGACATTCTTGTTGGCAAGCTGGATGGAGAACAGGGGGTTATCCTTGAGCTTGGGCTCAGGGTCCGGGAGATTCAGGCTCAGGGCATATTCACCGGCCGAATCTGGAAGGGTAATGGTCTCGTCAAGAGTAAACGTCCCGGAATGCCATGTGCGGGGATCCGAGGAAACGGGATAAGTCTTCACCACCTTTCCGTCCTTTGAAGAAATCACCAACTCTGCACCGCGGGGATTCATGGGAGATGCGAAACCCACGTTTTCCATGTTCAGGACAACACGGTAACTTGCTCCGGCCTTTGCATCCTTGGAGAAACCGGCCTCCCGAAGGACCAGGCGGTAACCAAGGTTACGGTCTATCTCATCAAAGCATTTGTCGGTTCTCCAGCGGCTTATCACCTGGGGATGGTATCCAAGGTGCAGGTAGGAGAAATGGTATTTCCGGAGCGTTGTAAGGGCGCCGTCGTAATTCTCACCGTCCTCGCAGTTGCAGTACTTGGAAAGTCCGCAGGTTTCGCCGCCCATGATGGTATAGCGGGTTTCGGCTTTCCAATACTCACGGTCGTTCTGTCCGTTGAATGTGCCGGTGTCGGAATCAGATGCCAGGAAACAGTCGTTGTGGCCGGCGATACGGGCTTTTACGGTGGCCTGATGGGCCTCCGGGGCCGTAAGGGTGTCGGCAAGTGCGTAGCCGAAGATCTTCATCTTGAACTGGGGGGTGCGCACTTCAACCTGACGGTTCTCCGGGAGAGCGTCCAGAAGGGCCTCCAGGAGGTGCTTGCGGGGCTGGTACTGGGCCTCAGTGACGGGATTCATGTTGAAGTTCTCCGTGTAGTACCACTCTCCCCATGAGCCCACAAATCCGGCCTGAAGCACATAGATCACGTCTGAATACTCCCGAAGGATAGGTTTAACCTGTGCTACGTGCCGAAGTGCCTGCTCTTCCGTGGCGTCCCAGGGCCTGTCGGCCTCACTGTAGCCGTTGGAATAGGCAAAACGGATGATGGCCTTTGCTCCCCCTTCCCTCAAAGCGGCAAGGTTGCTGCGCATGAGCTGGAGGTAGTCTTCGGAGATGTCGGATTTCACGTAATCCATCAGGTAGAACTCCAGCAGATACAGCGTCCTGCCCTGTGAGCGTGAGAGATTTATGGCCGAAGCCGTTATAGGGTTGGCAGTGGCGCTTCTGACTTCGCGGGTGGAATAGAAGCCGCGCTCCGGGTTGGCTATTACGGCGTCGGACTCTTCAAATGAAACGGTTTCAAGACCGGCCAGGGGGTCTTCCGTGCCACCGATTTTATTACATGCCCCTGCCGAAAGCAGAAGGAGCACTAAGGATAAGGGAAGCAAAAAGTTCATTTTCATCATTTAGCCCTTTTTACGGTAAGAAGCTTAGCCTTGCCTGTAGGATTGTTGTCGTCGAGGGTGGCGTTGGGGAGGATGCCAACGGAGGACCATGCCTGCTGGATATCCATGCCGAAGCCAAATTCTTCACCAAGCTCTACGGGAGTCTTGGGGAACATGTCCAGCATCATGGACATTTCATAGGCGCCATCTTTGCCGGTGCCCACAAACAGGCCACCGCCGCTTGGAAGCACTTCCTCAAACTCTTCCCAACCTGCGGCGTGAAGTTCTCCGGTCCAGTACGACAGTGAAGGATCGAAGGATGCCACCGCGTCCGAGCGGAAGAAGTGGCCTTCGCCCATATACTCTATACTGCCGGGGAGCCACTGGTTGGAGCATCCGCCGGTTTCCTCGTTGTTGTCGGCGTCAAAGTAAATGTGGCCCTGGACATCGCTTTTGTCGGGGATTTTGGAGTCGTCGTACTCAAAGTACACAAACATATAGACTTCATCCACATACACTTTCATGACTTTGAGACCGGTCTGGCCGGCGCCTTCGGCACACGTAGCGATGCACATCTTGGAGGCGTCCAGCTTGGCCCAGTCGGAGAAGTCTCCGTCAATGGTTATGGGAGCCTTGTATGAGGGCTCTTCTATTTCAGGATCGGTCTTGTTTTCGGGATCCTGGTTTTCTTCCTTGTTTTGGTTCTGGTTCTTACTACTTCCGCTATCCTTAGTGCAGGAAACGGCGAAAACGGCCAGCGCGGCCATCAAGATGTATAGCTTTTTCATAATTTCTTTAAAAAGCCATAGGCTGGCCCGTGGGGCCATACCTATGGCAGAATAAAACGTTATTGAATTACTTTACAACGGTAACCTTGAGCTTAGGAGCAATACCGTTGGGGTCATCATCGGAGATAGCACCGCAAGGGAGTACACCGGCGGTAGCCCAGGAGATGGCAAGCGTTACGCCAAGGTCGAAAGTACTGGAAAGGGTGAAGGTTTCGGCAAGGCTCTCAAGAGCGATTGAGAACTCTGCTTTTCCGGCAGCAAGATCACCAGAACTGGCGCAGAAACCTGCAGCGGCGACAAAGGCACCCCATGCATCGGAATCATCGTGCTTGGTGGAAGGATCTGACCAGATCCAACCGTTTTCACCTACTCCGCCCCACCATTTGAACAGGGAAGCGTCCCAATCGGTGACGGGACCTTCGAAGTACCATTCGCTATTGGGCTGGTTCCATAAGTCGGCATAGCCGCCTGTCTCATCTGAATTGTCTGCATTGAGAAATACGCCCAAAGAAACTGCTGCATCTGCAGCCTGAGGAGTGAAATCTATATACATGAACATATAGTACTCATCGGCGTAAACCTTGAGGGTCTTGAGAGCCTCGTATTTTGCTCCGGAAGGGCAGGTGGCGGTAGCAACCTTGGAAGCATCCAGTTTTGCCCAGTCGGCATAGTCTCCGTCAATGGTGATGGGGGCTTCGTATACTTCCTCGGGTTCATCATTTCCACCCTGGTTTTCCTTGTTACCGGACTTCTTGTTGTCGGCCTTCTGGCAGGCTACAAAGCATACCATTGCAGCCAATGCAATAAATGATAAAACTTTTTTCATAGCGAACAATAGTTTAAACAATTATTCTACAGGAACAACTTTTACATTGAGGAGGTGGCCATAACCCTTGGCGTTATCGTCGGTGACAGCGCCGTCAGGCATGTTGGCAAGCTCGCCCCAGTCGGCAGTATAGAAGCGAATACCGGTCTGGAACTCCTCGCCCATAGGCATGGGAACCTTACTCTCAGCAGCAGCGCTGTTGAAATTCACGATGGGAAGGCAAATCTCATACTTGTTGTCCTTGCCTGCTCCGGTGCAAAGACCCAACTCCTTAAGAGCGCTCCAGGATCCATCAATTCTCTGATGCATGGTGCCGTCGAATGAGGTCCATTTACCATCCTTGGCAAGGCTGCCTTCAATGATGAAATCATATCCGTCAAGGGAATAGCTTGTGTAGCCGCTGGTGAACTCGCCGTCGGTGTTGATGTTAAGACGGATAGGCAGGCCGATAGGGTTACCGTCGTCGTCTGAACCATTTGCTGAGGCAAGAAGGTCTGCCACAACATCACTGTTGTACTCGATGTAATAGAACACGAATGCTTCGTCGGCGTAGCAGCGGATTTCCTTCACTGCATCCCAAGGGGAAGCGGGATCTGACTTGGCACTTGCCACCTTGCTGGCATCAAGCTTTGCCCAGTCGGCGAAGTCACCGTCGATGGTGATGGGGACCACATACTCGGGCTCCTGCTCCTTTTCCTGTTCCTGCTCTTTTTGATCCTGCTCCTTGGAAGGTTTCTTAGGATTGCTCTTTTGGCAAGCGACCAGGCTCACCACGGCCGCGATAGCCAGAAATGATAAAACTTTTTTCATTGTAATTAGAATTTAAAGGATTAATTATTGGTTGATTTAGGTTTATCTGGGATTCTGAGGGATACCGCTTACAAGGATTTCGTCGTCGGGAATCTGGTAAGGGATGCGGAGGTCGTTGCAGTCAACCACTTCCCAAGGCTGAACGCCGGCAAAACGGCGGTCCATGCTGAGCTTGTTACGGTAAACGTCAATGGCGCGGTGACCTTCAAAGCAGAGCTCCATGCGGCGCTCGTCAAGCACAACCTCAAGGGAGGTCTTGTACTCGTGGGTCTGGGCTTCGGCCAGATTGGTCCATTCGTGGATACCTGCACGTTTGCGGATAACGTTGACATCCTTGATGGCATCGGCGTCCTTGCCAAGTTTAGCTTCGGCCTCTGCGCGGTTGAGAACAACTTCGGCCCAGCGAATGACTACAGGGGAGGAGAGCATAGGGTCTCCGTCCTGCCAGCTGAACTTGGACATGTAGTACTGGGGATAAGTGTTGCGGACACCGGAAGCGAAGTCGGTGTTGGGACGGAC
>JAFVDC010000215.1 GCA_017478685.1 Bacteroidales bacterium
GGTGCTTGGAGGCATTGTAATTGATGCCGAGGTCTTCGTTTATAAGGTCTTCCTGGACCTCTACAGGCTCTCCCTTCACCGCCTTTTCAATCTCGTCAAGGTTCCAGCGTTTTTCCGGGTTCCGGATAAGGAGGCCACGGCAAATCAGGGCAAGGGGGTCCGGCATGTCTGAGGGAATGGCGATGCGCCCTTTCACCTTGTCAAGGGCCATTTCATGCTCTTTGGCCATGAAGGCGCCTTCTCCCATCCAAAGGGAGAGGATGGTCATGCCAAGGGAATAGAAATCGGCCTTATGGGTTAGTTCACAATAGGTTAAGCCGTCTTTCACAGCGGTATTCTCCTGGGCGTACACCTCCGGGGCGGCGTAGATTCTGGTGCGGGACTGGAGGGTTTTTGACAGGCCGTCCGGGCCGATTATGTCGGCAATTCCGAAGTCGCAGAGCACAACGTCCCAGCTTTCCTTGCTCCGGATGAGGATGTTGGCGGGCTTTACGTCCTTGTGAAGCACCCCGGCTGCATGCATGCGGTCAAGGGCATAGGCTATTTTCACAATTATGGCAAGGATAGCCTCCGCATTGCCCTTGAGGTTCTCCTTGGCAACGCTGCCTGCCGGGATATACTCCATCAGCTCATAGTCCGGGCCGAAGGACTCTATCCTGGGGATGAGGTAGTCCTTGTCCTGCATATTTTGAAGGGCCCTGAGGACTTTCTCATTGGTCCTGAAGCCCTTGTGGCACAGCTTGAGGGCGTATTTGCGGTTATCGGCGTCCTTTACAACGTAGATGTCGCCTTCGGCACCGCTGCCTATGGGCTCAACCACGGTGAAGGTTTTTCCGCCGGCAGTTACGGTGTCCCCGGCCTTATGGCTTGTAGCCGGGGCGGGACTTTTGAGGCCGACAGGAGCCGCAGTCTTTTCCGGAGCGGCGGCCGTATTTTTCGGAGCCGTAGCTGTCTTCTCCGGAGCCGTAGCCGTCTTTTGGGGCGCCACGGCGGTTTTTTCGGGAGCAGTTGCAGTTTTTTCTGGGATCATGGCCTCTTGTAAACTTTTCGTTCTACGTTGGTTGTGTAAAGCTCACCGCCTTCCTCAACTACCTCGCAGAGGGTTGCAGGCACCCACTTTCCGCCAAGATCCTCACGGGCACACTGGTGAGGGTTATCGTGAAGCACATGGCAGTAATTGCACTCCCAGGCCATGGTCTCATGGAGGGGGATACCCCGCCAGGTTTCCTGCACGGTTTCCATTACGGCAATTTTACGGGCGGTGTAGTAGTTTCGCTGCTCCTGAGGGGTACTGCCGGCCGGCGGAAGCATCTCTTCCAGAAGTTTCTCCGCTTCCTTCACGGCTTTTTCATATTCGGCCATGATTTCGGCCCTGGAGCGGCCTACGCTGCGCTTAGAGGGCTGAGGGATGGAGGCGGGAGTGAAGCCCACCTTGGCCATCAGTTCACGGTAGCGTTTTTCAGTTTCCGTGGGCTCCCGTGTGGCCTGATCTTCAGGCACTTCCGCGGTTTCAAGTTCGGCCTCAAGTTCCGCTATCTGCATTATGAGACGGGCGGTTCTCTGTACCGCAGGGTCTTTCTTGGCTTTGTCTACGGCAGCCCTGGCAGCGCGCGAAAGGGGCTGGCCGCACTGGCCGCAGAACGCCCTCAGACCACGTTTCCCGCAGGTGGGGCACTGCACGCCGTCTGCGGGCATGCCACACTCCGGACAGTCTATGTCTTGAGGGTCCATGTGGGCGCCGCAGAATGTGCAGTAATCCACAAGCTTGTGCCCGCATACCGGGCAGAACTCATATGCGGCGTCAAGGGCGGCCCCGCAGTGCGGGCATCCGCTTCCAACCTTTGCTTCCGGTTTTACGGCCGGTTTTGCGGCGTCGGCCTTCCGGGGCTGGGGCTTCTCCTGTGCAAGAACTTGTGACATAGGCTCACGGAACTCTTAAATGGTGCTTGTGCTGTTATGCGGTTAATCTTTCGACAAAATTAGCAATTTATTTCATATCTACAAGTTAGCCTCCTGTCGCAGCAACCGGGACGGCAAGCCCGTTTTGGGCCGATAATGCGCCCCGCGTCCATCTTCCCGGGACGGAGGGAGCAAAATCGGCCCTTTTTGTCCCCTCCGTCCACACTTATGGGACGGAGGGAGCACCGGCCCACCCACCGGGGAAGACCGAAAGTGGGATGCCAAGTACAAAAAGGGGTGGTTCTGCACCGGAGGACAGCTCGGCGGCTAGTATCATAGGGCTACAATAGTTCCAGAAGCCTGCAAACTTCTTCGTAGGAGAGTTTGCACACCCTTGCCAACTGATTTGGATCCGAGGAGAAACGATATCTGAGTTGCCGTATAAGTTCTGACTTCTGAGAATCTGACAACATGCCCATTTCATTTACCTGGAACAATGACACGCACAGATCTTTGAGTCCGGCCAGCACCGACTGGTCTTTGAAAGATGGCCCTTCTTTCATTCTTTTTGCTTTGGAAGAAGACCTTAAAAAGTAATTCATTCGATTTGGTGTCCTGAATATGGTCTCCACATACTCCACAGGCACGTATGATTCCGGAGCAATAAATCCCCTCTGGTCTATCAGATAATCCGGGGGAATTGGCATTTTGCTGTGCGTAAGCCTGGTCAATGCTCGTGCACTCATGCTGCCGGCTTTATGATATGGAGGCTTGTGCTCTTTGAAAAAGGTGTCACCTGTTCCCCATGCATATCCACCCGGTTCCAGACATATGTTGGCCGCGGGGGGATTCATCTGGACATAGGCCACAGCCCTCTCAAAGGATTCGTCATTTATTGACAACTCCCTGATATCAATATCATTGTTTCTAAGGAGTTCGGAGTCGGAGTATTTCAGGGTGCAGTAGCGTGAATACATTCCCTTGAACTTGCTAATGAAATCCTCCGCCTGCTTCCTTGTGCATTGCAACACAAAATGCACATGATTTGACATAAGGACAAAACAGATAATCTTGCCCGGAAAATTCACGGACAATACTGCCACAAGGTTCATGGCATACTTGAAATCTTCATCATCTCTAAACCAGAGCCGGTCTTCCAAATGACTTGTGGTAACCAGCCAAAAAGAGTAAGGACAGTACATAACAAAAAAACACTCTTTTAAAGTGGCTTGCTATTATCCTGCTTGACAAAAATACCCAGGAAAAACGTCTTTTCAAAATTTTTGACCTGTTTTTTTTGCCGACTGTTCCTCCCGTCCAAAGTTCTGGGACGGAAGGAGCAAAATCGGCCCTTTTTGTCCCTTCCGTCCATGTTTTTGGGACGGAGAGAACACTTGCCCGCCATATGCCAAAAAACTTGAGTATATTTGTGTCCGATATGAGACCGGACCTTAAATTTTATCTGGACGGGGAGGTGATCCCGCGTTATGCACAGTTTGACAAGGCGCACCGCGAAGACCATGCCCGCGCGGTTATTTCCCGTGCCTTGGAAATGGCCGCACAGTACCCTGAAATTGACATTGAGATGCTGTACACGGCAGCAGCCTGCCACGACCTTGGCCTGGCGGTAGACCGCAAGACCCACCATCTGGAGAGCGGCAGGATAATCCGCGAGGACGTGAGGCTGCGGGAATGGTTCTCGCCGGAACAGATAGAGGTGATAGCGGAGGCGGCCGAAGACCACAGGGCATCGGCAAAAACCCCTCCAAGGAGCCTCTACGGATGCCTGGTTGCCGAGGCCGACCGCATGATTGTACCGGAAACCATCATCCGCCGCACGGTGCAGTTCGGCCTGTCCCATTACCCGGAACTGGACAAGGAGGGGCATTGGCAGCGCACGCTTGAGCACCTCCAAGAGAAATACGCTGAAGGCGGGTATCTCCACCTCCTGATTCCGGGCTCCCCCAACGAGGCTCCGCTGGCAAGGCTCCGGGAAATCATCCGGGATAAAGCTCAACTCAGGTATATTTTTGATACGGTTTACGCCGAAGAAAATTCCTGACTGCTCCCACCGTCCCGCCATCCGGGACGGAAAGCGCATTTCAGGCCGATAATGCGCCCCGCGTCCATCTTCCCGGGACGGGAGGAGCAATATTTAGCTAAAAAAGTGTATATTTGTAAGTTAAATATTCCGGAGTGGTAAAAATCTGGCATATAATCACAATCATGGTTGCGGCGGCCATAGTTTCAGGCTGCGGTTACCGTGGGGCCCTGCATGCATCCTATATCCCGGAAGTGACCACTCCCTATGAAGGCGTAAAGCCCGAGTATCAGGAGCTTGCCGCGCTTATGGAAAAGGATACCGGCATTCCGCCCAGCACTGGAAACACCGTGGGGTTCATCCCGGACGGCGCAGACAAACTGAAGCTCATGCTCCAGGACCTGGGTGCGGCAAATTCGGCCATCTACATGGACTACTACCGCATTTGCGCAGACTCTGCCGGAACCATAGTCCTGGACATCCTTAAGAACAAGGCCATGGCGGGGCTGGACGTAAGGGTGATGGTGGACAAAGCCGCTGTTACGCCCAGGAACATGAAGGCCCTGAGGAAACTTCCTGAAGCCGGGGTTCTTTTCAACAGCTTCTACAAGCCCGTATGGCTGATAGACGGTCTTGTGCCCCCTGCCGGGACTCACCGTGACCACCGCAAGATACTTATGATAGACGGCGCCACCGCGTATCTTGGCGGCCGAAACATCCAGGACAAGTACTTCACCTCCTGGAGGGATGCCGACATCCGCATCACCGGTCCGGCCATAGAGCAGATTGCCACCGTATACATGGAAAACCAGCTGAGGCTGAACCCCAAGGCCAAGCCTCTTCTGACAGCCCCCAACCTTGGGCAGGCCGCAGCCTCTGACAATGTTCCCGGGCTCACCCAGTACTACGGCAAAACCGTCCAGGTGGTCCACGACTCCCCCACGGACAAAAAACTCCCCATGCGGAACCTCTTTGAATGGGCGATCGGCAATTCAAAGCGTTATTTCTGGATCTACTCCCCCTATACGCCGCCGCCAAAGTCCACCATCAAGGCCCTGAAGGACGCCGCCGCGCGCGGGGTGGATGTTCGCTGGATAGTCCAGGGCGTCTCCGACGTTTTCATGGAGGAATACATTGCCGAATACCTCTACAAGGACCTCCTCTCCGCAGGTGTACGCATCTATGAATGGCACACGGGGATAATGCACGCCAAGCAGTTTGTCTCCGACGACTACCTGATGGCCATAGGCTCCGTAAACATGGACAACCTAAGCTTTTTCTTAAACTACGAAAACGAAGCCATCGTCTACGACGAAGAACTTGCCAAGGTAACGGCCGGGCAGTTCCGGCAGGACCTCGCGGCCCACTGCCGGGAAGTCACCCTTGAGGAAGTCAAACGCTGGAACATTTTTAGGCGCTTAAGAAACTGGTTCTTCTACACCTTCGGCGGCCCTGTAGGATAATATGAAGCACATGAAAAAGAAAATACTCACTGCAATAATAGCCATTTTCGCGCTGTGCCTTGAGGCAAACGCCCAGTGGTACGTTGGCGGCTACATAAGGATGGATTCGTATATCTCTAATGAAGGAGTCTCCACCGTAGACATTTCTCCGGACGTAGGCTACACCTTCGGAAGGTGGAGCGTGGGCGTCGCCTTCAATTCCTATGTTTCCTTCTACTTTGGGAAAAGCTTCACCAGCTACAACATAGGCGCAGACCCTTATGCCGAATATTTCTTCCCCATCAACGACTTCATGTCCTTTTTCATAGAAGGCGGCCTGGGGCTGAGATACCACAAATATGTTGAAGAAGGCTTTGACTACGGCTATTTCAATTTTATTCCCTACGTCGCCCCAGGCATAGAGTTCATGCTCTCAGACCACTGGTCCATCCTTGGCCACATAGGGCGCCTGCAATGGGACAACCACCAGAAGAACATCAGTTTCTCCGCAGAAGGGCAGGCCCTTTCAATGGGTCTGTACTACAATTTCTAGGTCTTGAGGAAGCTTCGCGTCATACCCCCCGAAACCAGGAAGCTGTTCCTGAGCACAATGTCCGTCCTTATCATCGCAGAGATGGCCGATGCCCTCTGCGGTGTCATTGACGCCATGTACGTGGGAAAGTTCCTGGGCTCCGACGCCATGGCCGCCCACGGCGTTTCGGCCCCGGTTTTCACTTTCCTTTGCATTTTCAGCTACCTTCTTGCCGCCGGAATCCAGCACTCCTGCTCCTTGGCCCTGAGCCAGGGGCGTCCGGCCGAAGCCAACGGCTACTTCAACATGGCCGTCATCATCATTCTGGTCCTTTCGGCCGTCTTTACGGCAATAGGGATTGCCGCGCCGGAGTGGGTTGCCGCAATGCTCGGGTCCGGCGGCGGAGACATCAACCTCCTGGCGGGTCAGTACCTCAGGGGCGTTGCGCCCGGAACAGCGCCGCTGCTTCTCTTCCTTATCATGGTGCCCATACTGCAACTGGAGGGGAAATGGAGCCTCATTCGCGCCGGAAGCATTGTGATGGCGGTCTCCGACATTGCCCTGGACTATGTCAACATCCACTTCCTGAATGGCGGGATGCTCGGGATGGGAATGTCCACAAGCATAAGCTACACCCTGGGGTTCGCCGTGTTCCTTCTGTATTTCGGCCGAAAAGACCGCAGGTTCAGCCTCCGCTTCAAGGACGTCCGCGGCATCCATCTCCCGGGCTTCCTCTCACAGGGGCTGCCCGCAGGGGTCAGGATGGTTGCGCGCATGCTCTCGCTTGTCATCATCAACCTCCTTACCATAAACCTTGCAGGCGCCACGGCAATGGCCGCCATGGCCATCCAGAGGAACGTCTCCACCGTTGTCCTCAGCGCCGTAGTGGGACTTTGCGGAGCCGTCCTTACGCTTACGTCAATAAGTTTCGGCAAAAACGACACCGAAGGCATGGAAGATGCCTTACGGCTTGGCTACCGACACTCTTTCGGGGTTGTCGCCATCTTTGCGACGGTCCTGTTTTTAATTTCCGGGCCTCTCGTTTCCCTGTACATCGACACCTCGGATCCCGTATTCCCCATGGCCAAAGAAGCCGTCCGCTGGCTTGCCGCCTCCATGCCGCTTCTTGCCTGGAACTGGAGTTACGGAAGTTTCCTTCACGGAATAGGCCAGATAAGGCTTTCAACGTCCCTTTTCATCTTCGGAGAACTCATTGTGCAGTCCTTTACAGCAACCGTAATGGGGCTCATCTGGGCCGAAAGAGGCATTTTCTCCTCATTTGTTGTAAGCCAGGCCATCATTCTGCTTCTCCTCATTTTATACCGTTCCAAATTTTTCGTACCTTTGTCAGATAAACATCCAAAGGAATGAAAGTATTTCGTGCGGCAATAACGCTCTCACTCGCCTTGCTTTTGGCACTTCCGCTTGCGGCCCAGAAAAAGGCCGCGCAGCAGCAAGAGCGTCTTGTGTTTACGCCGCAGTGGACGGCCCAGGCCCAGTTTGCCGGTTATTACGCCGCCCTTGAAAAAGGATTCTACGCCCAGGAAGGCCTGGATGTAGTGATAGAGCATCCCAATGCCTCCAGAAGCGCCATAGACCGCGTACGCCGGAACCAGAGCCACATAACCACCCTTCCCGTAACGCAGGCCATCGAGGCCCTGGACCATGGAGTGAAACTGGTGAACATCCTCCAGACATCCATGAACAGTTCCCTCATGATAGTGTCTCGGCGCGGGGCCAATCCCCTGTCACAGAAGGGCGCCACGGTGTCTTGCTTCAGGGCCGGGTACTCCCAGCTTGCAAAAAGCATGGCCCAGGACAAGAACCTCCAGTACCAGTGGATAGAATCGGCCGGAATGCTCAACCTCTTCATCCCTGGCGCCGTAGTCGCATCCCTGGCCATGAGCTACAACGAATACCTGCAGTTCCTCCAGACCGGCATAATAGACCGCAATCCGAATATTGTCTTCCGCTTCCGCGACAACGGCTACAACATCCAGGAAGACGGACTGTACATGACCCGGGAAGAGTATGATAAGAACCCTGAGCGCGCAAAGAAGGTCGCACGCGCCAGCATGAAGGGCTGGGAATGGGTGGCCGAACACCCGGACGAAACCATGGAGATTGTGATGAAGCATGTGAGGCGCAATCACATTGCCACAAACCCCATACTCCAGCGCCTCATGCTGGATGAGATCCTTGACCTCATGGAAGACTACGAAACCGGCCTCCGTGAATACGAACTCCGCGAAGACATGTTCAACCAGGCCGTAATGTTTCTCATGAGAGGCGGCATCATCAAAAACCAGCACACCATAAAAGAACTGCTGCCATGAGTATCCTGGATAAAATAAGAGGGTCTCTCTCCACCCGTCTCAGTCTCTGGACCGTGGTATTCGCCGCGCTGGTTTTCAACCTTTCCCTGGCGCTTGTCGCCATACGCTCCCGGGACACCATACGCCAGGAAGCGGTAAAAACCGCAAACCAGGTCCTGGACAACACCGTTCTCCGCACCAACTACATCCTGGAAGACGTAGAATCCCTGGCCGACAACCTCGAGTGGCTCATCTACAAAGACATCGACCACCCCGATGCCATGCTTGAGCTCTCCCGCAACATAGTGCTCAACAACACCTTCCTAAACGGCTGCTCAATATCCTTCGAGCCCA
Organism: Bacteroidales bacterium; assembly: GCA_017478685.1. The sequence goes on from JAFVDC010000215.1 coordinate 8,584, forward strand.
ATTTCTATCCCCAGAAAGGAAAGTACTTCAGCGCCTACTCCAACAACAACGGCCGCTATGTGTACACCATGCAGGAAGGCTCCGACGACTACCAGTACTTCTACCTCAACTGGTACATGCTCCCTAAGCTCCTCATGCAGCCGTGCTGGACAGAGCCTTACACAGACCAGGAAGAAGGAGATGAAGCCACCATGGACCTTGCCATGAACGTGTCTTACTGCAAGCCCCTCACCGCAGCGGACGGGTCGTTCATAGGCGTGGTTTCCCTGGATATATCCCTCAAATGGCTCTCCGAAACCATTTCCTCCGTCAAGCCCTATCCCAACTCATATGCCTTCCTGGTGGGCCGCGGCGGCACTTACCTTGTTCACCCGGACCCCGAAAAACTCTTCTACCAGACCATTTTCACGGAAAGCCTTGTAAACCGGATTTCTCCGGAGCAGATGCAGCTTGGCCATGACATGCTGGCCTGGAAGGAGGGAATGTCCAATTTCAACATCAACGGGAAATCCAGCTACATCACCTACAAGCCCCTCATGACAACGGGCTGGAGCCTTGCCATAGTGTGTCCGGAATCCGACATCTTCGGCGGCTACAACCGCCTAAGGAACGTCCTTCTTGCAAGCATAATCCTTGGCCTCACCCTAATGTTCCTTGTGATGAACTACCTCATAAGGCGCCAGCTTGCACCGCTTTCACGCCTTGCAAAAAGCGCGGAGGTAATGGCCTCCGGAAACCTGGACGCCGATATCCCCCACATGGAACGGAAAGACGAGGTAGGAACCCTCAACAGGGCATTCCGCTACATGCAGGTGTCCCTGAGGGATTACATCGACAAACTTACTACGGCAACGGCAAAGCGTGAAAGGATAGAGGGCGAACTCCAGATTGCCCGCGACATCCAGATGGGCATGGTTCCCCGCAACTTCCCCGCATTTCCGGGCCGAACCGACATCGACCTCTTTGCATCAATGTCCCCTGCAAAGGAGGTTGGCGGAGACCTCTACGACTACTTCATAAAGGAAGACAAGCTGTATTTCTGCATTGCGGACGTAAGCGGCAAAGGCGTTCCCGCCAGCCTGTTCATGGCCGTTGTAAGGAACCTCTTCCGCGTGGTGGCCTCCGAGGGCGAAGTTCCCGAAGAGATTGCCCGCCGCATCAACGACACCGTATCCGAGGACAACGAGCAGCTCATGTTCATCACAATGTTCATCGGCATGGCAGACCTTAAGACCGGGAAACTGAGCTTCTGCAACTGCGGCCACAATCCTCCGGTGCTGCTTGGCGGCAAGCCCGGCTTCATGGAATGCGAGCCCAACGTGCCGCTTGGAATTGCTCCCGGATTCGTTTTCAAGGGACAGAGCATCAAGGATTTCCGCGGCACGCCCATACTTCTTTACACGGACGGTCTCAATGAGGCCGAAAACTCCGCCCACGAGGAACTTGGCAACGACCGCCTCATCCAAAGCCTCTCCGAAAATCCGTACAAGGATGCCCAGGCAACAATTGACACACTCCTGGATACGGTGGCAGCCCATGTTGGGGATGCCGAACAAAGCGACGACCTTACACTACTGTGTATTAACCTCAAACCATGAAACTCACACTTATCTTAATTGCCACCCTGTCCCTTGCCTTTTCCTGCGGCCCTTCCAGGCTTTCAAGGGAGGCACGCATAGATTCGGCCGTAGATTCCACACTTTCTTCGATGACCCTTGAAGACAAGGTGTGGCAGCTTTTTACTGTGGGGACGCACGAGCTTCCGGATTCGGCCATGGGCCCGGTTGGCGGCGTAATCCTGTTTGCCTATGACATCAAGGATTCGGCCCAGCTCCGTCACCTTACGGACAGCCTCCACGCCCTTCCGGGAAGCCCCCTCATCTCCATCGACGAGGAAGGCGGAAGGGTTGCGCGCATAGGCCGGAACAAGGCTTTCAAAGTGAAGAGAGTTCCTCCCATGGCCCAGGTAAAAACGCCCGCGGAAGCCTATGAAAGCGCCTTTGCCATTGGAAGTTACCTTGCCCTTTTCGGCATAGACATAGACTTTGCCCCTGTGGCCGATGTAAACACCAATCCGGAAAACGTGGTCATTGGAGACAGGGCTTTTTCATCGGATCCATCGGATGCCGCCCCCAAGGTGGTGAAATATCTGGAAGGCCTTTCCGCTGCCGGCGTTTACGGCTGCATCAAGCACTTCCCCGGCCACGGAGACACCTCCACTGACTCCCATCTTGGCTACTCCCAGAGCCTTAAAACCTGGGAAGAGCTGCTTGAATGCGAGATGATCACCTTCAAGGCCGGAATTGAGGCCGGGACTCCCCTTGTCATGAGCGCCCATATTGCCGTTCCTGCCATAACCGGCTCCGGAGTGCCCTCCACGCTTTCTCCGCTTATGCTTACTGAAAAGCTTCGCGGGGAGCTTGGCTATGAAGGGGCCATCATCACTGACGCCCTCAGGATGGGCGCCATTTCCAAAGAATATTCGGCCTCGGATGCCGCTGCACTGGCTTTTATCGCCGGAGCGGACATGCTTCTGTTGCCGGAGAATCCCGTCGAAGCATTCAACGGCGTCATGGCCGCAATTGCAGACGGCCGAATTAGCCCTGAACGCCTTGACTCCAGCGTTCGCCGCATACTATATCTGAAACTATCCAAATCCATAAACTAACATGTCAGAAAAACTTTACAGGGTCGAGAGCGACCTTATCGGTGAACAACAGGTTCCCGCCAACGCTTACTACGGTGTCCAAACCCAGCGTGCCATCAATAACTACAAGATCTCCAACACGCACATGTGCGACTATCCGGAGTACATCATCGCAATTGCCTACGTGAAGATGGCAGCCGCCGAGGCCAATGCCCGCCTGGGCGTGCTTGACCGCAAGATCGCAGACGCGATTGTAGCGGCCTGCAAGGAGATTGTGGACGGAAAACTCTGGGACCAGTTCCCCGTGGACATGATGCAGGGCGGCGCCGGCACCTCCGTGAACATGAACGCCAACGAGGTAATCGCCAACCGCGCCCTTGAACTCATGGGCCACAATAAGGGCGAATACCAGTTCTGCTCCCCCAACGACCACGTCAACTGCGCCCAGTCCACCAACGACGCCTACCCCACCGCATTCCGCTACACCTTCGTGCGCATGAACCGCAACCTTGTGAAGGCGCTGGAGGAACTCATCGATGCCTTCAGCCGCAAGGGCGAAGAGTTTGCCGGCGTGCTCAAGATGGGCCGCACGCAGCTCCAGGACGCCGTTCCCATGACTTCCGGCCAGGAATTCCACGCTTTTGCAACCAACCTCATGGAAGAACTCGCGAACCTTGAGAGGAACGTGGTTATCCTCAAGGAAATCCACATGGGCGGTACGGCTATCGGAACGGGCCTCAACGCCGTTCCAGGTTTTGACGAGCTTTGCACAAAACTTATGAGCGAATTCACCGGAGACCACTTTGAGGTGGCCGAAGACCTTGTTGAGGCAACCCCGGATACCGGTGCATACGTGAGTTATTCGGCCGCTCTCAAGAGGCTTGCCGTGAAACTCTCCAAGATTTGCAACGACCTCAGGCTCATGGCTTCCGGCCCCCGCTGCGGCCTGCACGAGATCAACCTCCCCGCCATGGCTCCCGGATCGTCCATCATGCCCGGCAAGGTGAACCCCGTCATCCCGGAGGTTACCAACCAGGTGTGCTTCAAGGTCATAGGCAACGACACCACCGTGGCATTTGCCGCCGAGGCCGGACAGCTCCAGCTCAACGTCATGGAGCCCGTCATCGCAGAGAGCATCCTTGAAAGCCAGACCTGGCTCACCAACGCCATGAACACCCTTCGTGAAAAGTGCATAGACGGCATCACCGTAAACGCGGAGCACTGCTACGACATGGTGAAAAACTCTATCGGCATTGTAACCGCCCTCAACCCCTACATCGGCTACAAGGCCTCCACCAAGGTTGCCAAGGAAGCCCTTGCCACAGGCCGAAGCGTGTACGACCTTGTGCTTGAGCACGGCCTCATGAGCAAGGAAAAGCTGGACGAGGCCCTTGACCCCGCCGCCATGACCGCACCTCATGCGCTGATAAAATAGCTTTGCACCATGTACAAATACAAAGAGGTAAAGGACAATGCGTTTGTCCTTAGCATAGACAATCACGCAGAGGTATCGGCTGCGCTTATGGAGTTCTGCAAGGAAAAAGGCATCCTTGCCGGTAACATCACCGGCCTTGGAGCCGTTTCGGAGGCCACTTTCCGTTTTCTGAACCCTTCCACGCTGAAGTATGTGGACAAGACCTTCACGGAGCAGATGGAAATAACCAACCTTACCGGGAATATCTCCGAGAAAGACGGGAAGCCTTACCTTCACCTCCACATTACGGCAAGCAGGCACGACTACACCTGCATCGGCGGGCATCTTCTTTCGGCCTATATAAACGGCGCCTGCGAGCTTTACGTGGAGGCTTTCCCCGGAGTGAAGCTGGGCCGATACCAGGACCCAGATACCGGACTTAACCTTTACGAATTCTAGGATATGGCTATCAGGATCAAACTTGAGGAAACCGGGCAGGAGCTCTTCTGCTGCTCAAAATGGTGGGGAGACCCTGACCTTCCCGCAGACATGGAATACCCCCTTGCAAAGGCCCGGGAAGACGGCGAGGAATTTGACTACCCCCTTACCTTCGTGTGCCAGATAGACTGCGCGGACATCGCCCCCTTCGACCCTGAGGGCAGGCTTCCACACGAAGGGATGTTCTACATCTTCGCAGGCCTGGACGAATACCTTGGCTTTGACAGCCCGTGGCATAACGGCATTGGGGAATGGCCCCGGGGGCAGGTGGTGGTGAAGTACACCAAGACCGTGAACATGGAAACCTTCCGAAGCGCCATCCTGGTAGACGACGAAGACGAGCCCCTTACCCAGCCCGCCCTCAAGATGACCTTCGAGGCCTGCGCAGACACCGATGACTGCACCAAACTCCTTGGCATTCCGTTCTTTGAGGAAGTGCGCCAGGAAATGGAAGGCTGCATCAACTTCCTCCAGATCGACTCCGATACCGCCGGGCTGCGCTTTTACGACGAAGGCCAGCTTAACCTCCTTTACACAAAGGCCGATTTCGAGGCCGGCAAATGGAAACTTGTCAAAGCCTACATGAGCTCCTGTTAATGAATAAATGACTATGAAAAAGCTTTCGGCAATAATACTGGCAGCCGTTTTGGCCGCCGCATGTTCCGGGCTTGGGAACCCCTTCGGTCTGGACCTTAAGATGGAAGACTTTGAACTGGAAGGCCACGTTTTTGAAGTAACCGGCTTCAAGGGGCCCTATGGCCAGCAGGAGATAGGCCGAATGCATTACAAGGATGGCAGCGGCAACATTATTTCGGCCGAATTCACTTTCAAGGACGGAAAGGCCACGCTTGTGTTCCCCGGCGGCGCATACCGTACGGTTGGCTACACGCTGGACACCAAAGCCCGCACCATAAGCTTCGAAGCCCCAATAACCTACGGCTGCGAGGTCCGCTATAACGGCCAGACGTATGTGGGTGAAGACATAAAGTCCGGTAAATACGAGATGATGACGGCCGGTGCCGCCGGGGTGGACGGAAAGGACCTCATGTTCTCTTTCTTCGACCCTTCGGCCAAGACTTACTCAGATTTAAGCCTTGATAACCAGCAGTGGGGCATTTCCATGGTAAGCAGGGAAAGGGCCTCCCTTATACCGGTTTATGAGATTTCCGGAGAGTACGGGACCATGGATTCCGGCAAAAACGCATTTGACAGCGGCACCATCTGGGCCGATAGTTTCGTGTATGGCGATGCCCTTTTCCCCTGGTTTGACGCCGCCGACCTTTCAACGCTCCACTACGGCCCGCTTTGGTGCAATCCCTCCGAGGCCGATGCCCAGTGGCTCCTTGACAACTGCAGGCTTGTCCGCGTAACCGAGACTACAAACGGAGAGGAGAGCATGGCCTTCATGCACAAGACAGAGTTCACATACATCTCCCTCCTACTGCCACCGGACCTTGGGGAGGAATACGGTTTCTGGCTCTCCAATGGCAAAGCCCTTGTGTACAAGTACCTTGACCCTAAGGACGACACCAAAACCGAGGCCCGGATCATCACTCCGGATGCCGGAGCAAAGTACTTCCTTTTCCCCGTGAAGAAATAGGAATCCTGCCGTAAAAACGCTATCTTTGTAGACTAAACAATTAAACCTGATATGGCCGAATTCAAATACGCGCCCATGTTCCAACTGGGCCCCGACACCACGGAATATTACAAGATTCCCGGTTCTGAAAAACTTGTGAAAACCATCAAGGCGGGCGACAAAACCCTTCTGGAGGTATCTCCGGAGGCCCTCACCCTGGTGGCACAGCAGAGTTTCCATGACTGCCAGTTCATGCTGCGCCGCGCCCACAATGAGCAGGTGGCCGCAATCCTCAGGGACCCCGAGGCCTCTGACAACGACAAATATGTGGCCCTCCAGTTCCTCCGCAACGCGGAAACTTCAGTAAAGGGCGTCCTTCCCTTCTGCCAGGACACCGGCACTGCAATCA
>JAFVDC010000216.1 GCA_017478685.1 Bacteroidales bacterium
AGAAATCTCCGGCGGCGTCTCCCCAGCGGGTGCTGTAGCCTACCCAGTCTTCAGAGAGGTTGCAGGTGTTGACCACGCGTCCGTTGTTTGACTGCGAGACTGCATACACGGCTGTCATCCTGAGGCGCGGGGCCATGTTGATGCGGGTCTGGTCAGAGGCCGAAGATCCAAGTTTTGCTTCAACTTCACTCATAAGGGCATCGAAGGCGGCGCCGATATTGATGTCGTAGCGCTTTATTCCCAGGTGATTGATGAGCTTGATGGAATCGGCGATATCCGGCTGGACGCCGTTGGGCATGGTAACTCCTATTACGCGGTCCTTTCCAAGGGCTTCCACGCAGAGCGCCGCGCAGACGCTGCTGTCCTTGCCGCCGGAAATGCCCAGCACTGCGTTGCATCCCGGACCGTTTTCCTCAAACCAGTCCCTAATCCATTGAATACAAGCGTCCTTTACTCTTTTTGCATCAAATGCACCCATATCACTATGACTTTTTAAAAAATAATTCACTTCTCTTGCAAAGATAGCCTTTTTTTTACTAACTTGCAGTTACAAACTGCCTTGCAATGAAAAAAACTATTCCCAGATTCGACATGGCCAGGGACCCTATCCGTACCAGATGGTACTTGAAGCCCATTACAAAGCTCCTCAGCTGGCCGGACATGCTGCTTCACAAGCCCGTAATCCGCCGCCACGGCACGGAAGGCCTCAAACCTCCGTACATCCTTCTTTGCAACCACAACGCCTTCATGGACTTCAAGGTTGCCACCCAGATAATCTACCCCAACAGGGCAAACTATGTGGTGGCAATAGACGGCTTCATCGGCCGCGAATGGCTCCTGAGGAACGTGGGATGCATCTGCAAGCGTAAGTTCACCAATGACACCGTGCTGGTGCGCCAGCTTCGTAAAGTACTGGACAACAAGGACATAGCCGTGATTTATCCGGAAGCCCGCTATTCGCTATGCGGCACCACCGCCGTGCTCCCGGCATCCATCGGCAAACTTTGCAAGATGATGAAGGCGCCGGTTGCGTCACTCATCTGCCACGGGCATCACGTGAATTCCCCCTTCTGGAACCTCCACAGCCGTGGTGTAAAGCCCACGGAGGCCGATTTTACGCTCCTTTTCACCCCGGAGCAGCTTGAGGCCGCCACCGTGGATGAAATCAATGACAAGATAGTGGAAGCCTTCCAGTACGACGACTTTGCCTGGCAGAAGGAGCGTGGCATACTCACGCCTTATGAAAAGCGTGCCGAAGGCCTGCAAAAAGTTCTGTATCAGTGCCCTCACTGCGGAACGGAATACCACATGAGCACCCGCGGAGCCATGCTCTGGTGCAATCACTGCGGCAAGGAGTGGGAGATGACGGAACTTGGGGAGCTCCGCGCCCTTGAAGGAGACACTGAATTCCACCACATCCCGGATTGGTACGAGTGGGAGCGCTCAAATGTCCGCGCCGAAGTCCGTGAAGGAAGGTATTCAACCGGAGAACTCCCCGTCCACGTGTACTCGCTACCAAATGCCCTCAGGTTCATCCGGCTTGGCGACGGCAAGATGATCCACGACTCCAACGGCTTCAGGGTGTGGGGCACGGACGTAGACGGAGACCCCTTCGAGATGGTGCTGCCGGTCCCTTCCCTTTACTCCTGCCACATTGAGTATGAATATCTTGGCAAATACGGAGACTGCGTAGACCTCAATACGCTCCAGGACACCTGGTACACCTATCCCTACGACTCCGATTTCTCCGTAACCAAGATGGCCCTTGCCACGGAGGAACTCTACTACTTTTACCGTGAATCAATCGGCAAGCCCTGCCGCTCCGGGTTGGCGTAACTACTTACTGAATATTTCCGCTGGCGCGGAAGTTGCTGATACATAGAGAGTTGCGTATGGTCGGGTGCACTTGCAGGTGCACCCGATTGTTCGTATGTGGCTGAGTGTCAGGGCGTTATCGGGCAGCGCGGGGAGAGGAAAAAAAGTGCCGGGATGTTCGGAATGAGGGAATAATTTGTTATCTTTGTAGAGTATGGAAGAGAGGGAATATATTGAACTGCTGGAACTGCAAACCCGCATCAAAGAGGGGGTTGCAGAGGCTTTTCCGGGCAGGTACTGGGTAAAGGCCGAAATTGCCTCCTGGAGCCCCAGGAGCAACGGCCATTGTTACCTCAGCCTCACCCAGTCAAGGGGCGGAAAACCCATTGCGGAATCCCGCGCCATGATCTGGAAGTGGAATTACACCAGGCTCACGCATTATTTCGAGGAAGCCACCGGAGAAAAACTTCGGCCCGGCATAACCGTGCTTGTGAAAGTGCAGGTTGCCTTCAGCGAGCTTTACGGGATGTCGCTGTACATAGAGGACATAGATGCCGCATTCACGCTTGGGGCGCAGGCCCTTGAACGCAAGCGCGCAATCGAACGCCTTGAAAAAAGCGGCCACATGGAAATGCAGAAGGAACTTGCCATCCCGGACATTCCCCAAAGGCTTGCGGTAATTACCTCCAAAACCGCAGCCGGCTACCAGGATTTCCGCAATCACCTGCTTCAGAACCCGGAAGGCTATGCGTTCAGCCTGGACCTCTATGAGGCCCTCATGCAGGGGGAACAGGCCCCGTCTTCCATAATGGCGGCCATCTTGGAAGCATCGGAAAAGGGCTACGACGCCATACTTATCCTGAGGGGCGGCGGCTCGGAAACGGACCTCCAGTGCTTCGACAGCTATGAACTCGGCGTTGTCATTGCCGAATGTCCCATCCCGGTTGTCACGGCAATCGGCCATGACAAAGACGTCCATATCGCAGACATGGTGGCGCATGCCTCCGTCAAGACCCCTACGGCGCTTGCAGACCTTTTCCTGGATGCCATGATGGCCCAGGATGAGGCCCTGGACAGTGTCCAGGCCAGGATAGGGCAGGGGATCAGCCAGGTCCTGATGTATTGTCAGAGGCGCCTTGACGCTGTTTCCGGCCGTATCAGGGTGGGGCTGGTGCGCTCATACTCTGGCGCCGTTCAGCAAAAGGACTCTGCCGCGGCCCGCATAAGAGTCGGGTTGTCCAGGTCATATTCCGCCGCCGTCCAGAAGCGGGACTCCGCCGCGGCCCGCATAAGAGTTGGCCTGGCAAGGTCATATTCTGCCGCCCTCCAGAAACGGGACTCCGCCGCATCCCGCATAAGGATCGGCCTCTCCCGGAAGTTCTCCGATGCCCAGGGCGCTGTACAGCTTGTTTCCGGCCGAATTTCCAAGGGCCTTGGCGGCAAGTTTGCCGTGGCTCAGCGGCTTGTTGACGGCCTCCTTCACAGGGTGAAGTTTGCCGCCAGCTCAAAGCACGGCGCAGCTTTCTCCGACCTTGCCCTCAAGGAGGCCCTCATTAACGGGTCGGACCCCCGCAAGATACTTGGCCTCGGTTACGTGCTGGTGACGGGCAAGGACAACAAGGTGCTTAAGACCGTAGACCGCGTGGCGGTGGGAGACCGCATAGGAGTGCGTTTCAGTGACGGCTCCCTCACGGCCAAGGTGGACGAAATATACAGTGACAAGATAGATAACACTAAAACTAACATAGCATAATGGAACAGAAATTCGATTACGCAAAGGCAATCGCGGAACTTGAAGAGATTGCAAAGAAGGTGGAGAACCCGGAGACCAAACTGGACGACATAGACGCCCTTGTGGTGCGCTCAAAGGAACTCCTCAAGGGGTGCCGTGAGTACCTCCGTACCGTGAAGGAAAAGATTGATTCACTTGACCGTGACTGACAATATGAAAAAGATTTACGAAACCGACCCCTGGCTCATGCCGTTCAAAGATGCGATAGATGCAAGGCATGAGCATATTTGGCAAACTCTCAGGCACATTGCCGGAGACGGAAAGCTCACAGATGCAGTGAACAACCACATGTACTATGGCCTTCACCGCACCTCAGACGGCTGGGTATTCCGTGAGTATGCCCCCAACGCCAACAAGATATACCTCATAGGGGATTTCAACAACTGGAAACGCACGGAGGCCTATGCCCTGAAGCCAACCGGCGCAGGCAACTGGGAGATAAGCATCCCCGAGATGTTCCTGAGGCACGGACAGCTCTATAAACTCTTCATAGAGTGGCCCGGCGGCGGCGGGGAACGCATCCCCTCCTACGCCACCCGCGTGGTCCAGGACCCTGTCACAAAGGTGTTCAGCGCCCAGGTATGGGCTCCGGAAAAGCCTTACAATTGGAAGCACGGCCATGCCGGAAAGCGCCCCCATCCCTTCATCTACGAGTGCCACATAGGCATGGCAACGGAAAAGGAGAAAGTGGGCACCTTCGAGGAATTCCGCCGGGATGTCCTTCCGCGCGTGAAGAAACTTGGCTACGACACCATCCAGATAATGGCCCTGCAGGAGCACCCCTATTACGGCTCCTTCGGCTATCAGGTGTCCAATTTCTTTGCCCTGAGTTCCCGCTTCGGCACCCCTGAGGAATTCAAGGCCCTGGTAGATGACGCCCACGGAAAGGGCATTGCCGTAATCATGGACATTGTCCACAGCCACAGCGTCAAGAACACGGACGAAGGCCTGGCCCTTTTTGACGGCACGGATTACCTTTACTTCCATGCAGGCCCTAAGGGAGACCACCCGGCATGGGGCTCCATGTGCTTCGACTACGGCAAGGACGCCACCCGCTATTTCCTCCTATCCAACGTGAAATACTGGATGGAGGAGTACCACATAGACGGTTTCCGCTTTGACGGCGTCACCTCCATGCTCTACTGGGACCACGGCCTTGGGAAGGACTTCGGCAACTACGGCCTGTACTTCGACGGCGGAGTGGACGAAGACGCCGTAATCTACCTCGCCCTTGCCTCAATGCTTGTGAAGGAGGTCAATCCCGCCGGAATAACCATTGCCGAAGATGTTTCGGCCATGGCGGGCCTTGCAGCCCCCTTCGAGGCCTTCGGCGTGGGCTTCGATTCCCGTATGGCCATGGGCGTGGCGGACCACTGGATCAAGTGGATAAAGGAACGCTCCGACGAACAGTGGAGCATGGGCGAAATCTGGTGGGAACTCACCGGAAAGCGCGCAGAGGAAAAGACCGTCTCCTATGCCGAATGCCACGACCAGGCGCTGGTGGGGGACAAGACCATCATCTTCCGCCTCATGGACAAGGAGATGTACTTTGCCATGAACAAGGG
>JAFVDC010000020.1 GCA_017478685.1 Bacteroidales bacterium
GCACTCTGAGCGCACCCCGGAAGAATTTGAGAAGATGGCGGCCGATGCCGGGATTTCCCTTTTCAAGGGCCCTGATTTTACAGGCGTTGAGAATACGGAAGGCCGAGTGATTTGCCTAAGCGGCAAGACGCAGCAGGACCTTCCTTACGCCATTGACCGCCAGGAGGGTGACACCCAGCTTTCAGATTTCGTGAAGGCCGGCATCGCATATATGGACAAGCACTTCGGCCAGAAAGGCTTTTTCATGATGATAGAGGGCGGAAAGATAGACTGGGCATGCCACGGAAATGATGCCACGGCCGCTTTCCAGGAACTCACGGACATGGCTTATTCCGTAGACCTTGCCCTTGAATTCATGGCAAAGCACCCCAAGGAAACCCTCATCCTCATCACCGCTGACCACGAAACCGGCGGCCTCATGATAGGCTCCGGCAAGTACGAGGCCAAACCTGAACTCCTTGCTTACCAGAAAGGCTCCAACGTTGCCCTCACGTGGATGTTCCATGAGGAGTTCTTCCCTGAGGACGAGCCCTTCGAGACCCCTTCCTGGGACGACGTCAAGGAATTCTTTGCCGAAAATCTTGGCCTTTGGGAAAAAGTGGAAGTCCCTGCAAAGGAAGAGGCTGCGCTGAAGGACGTATATGACAAGACCTTCGGCAAGGGCGGAAACAAGAACCTGAGCTCCGAGAGCCTCTATTCCGTAAACAGCAAGCTTGTTGACGAAGCCGTAAACTGCCTCGACCGCATTGCAGGCTACCGTTTCAGCTACGGTTCCCATTCCGGCTCTCCTGTTGGCCTGTACGTCACCGGCGCCTGCCACGAGGCCTTCCGGGAAGTGCGTGACAACGCCGAAATTGCTCCCACCATTGCTAAAGTGGCCGGATACAAAAAGTAGCCTGGCGCATAAATAGCTGGCTCACAGCGAATTGATGAAAATCGGGTGCACCGCCAGGTGCACCCGATTATTTGTAAGTCAGTGACAGGCAGTCACTTATGCGCCAGAGGGCTAAGCGGTCTTTTTCTGGGGATCCTTGAACAGAATCCAGAAGAGGATGGCAACCACAAGGGCGTAACCGGCGAAGATGTACCAGGCGTTGGGCCATGAAGGGACTGCGGCATTGTAAACAGTGGCGTCTACTACGGCGCCGGCGGCAAGGGTGCCGATGGTGGCGCCGAAGCCGTTTGTCATCATCATGAACAGGCCCTGGGCGCTTGAACGGATGTCAACGGCGGCATTCTGCTCTACATACAGGGAACCGGAGATGTTGAAGAAGTCGAAGGCCATGCCATAGACTATGCAGCTGAGGATAAAGAGAAGTACGCCTGGCATCCCGGGATTTCCAAGGCCGAAGAAGCCGAAGCGCAGCACCCATGCGAACATGGAGATGAGCATCACCTTCTTGATGCCGAACCTCTTCATGAAGAACGGAATAAGAAGGATGCAAAGGGTCTCAGAAGCCTGCGAGATTGCGATGAGGGCGTTGGAGTTCTTGACTGCGAAGGTATCTGCGTATTCAGGATTTGCGGCAAATGAGCCAAGGAAAGTGTTGGCATAGCCGTTTGTAATCTGGAGGGAAGCGCCAAGAAGCATTGAGAAGATGAAGAAAATGGCAAACTGGCCGTCCTTGAAAAGGGTGAATGCCTTGAGGCCGAATGCTTCTGCGAGGCTCTGCTTGCCACCGGCCTTGTTGACGGGGCACGCGGGCATGGTGAGCGAATAAGCGCACATGATAAGGGAAAGAATGCCCGAAGACAGCAGCTGGGTGAAGCTGTCCTGCATGGCCACTCCCTTGATGTGTAGGAAGTTGGTGAGGAGCATGCTGCAGATGAAGCCAACCGTGCCGAACACGCGGATGGGAGGGAAGTCCTTCACGGGATCCATGCCTTCCTTGCCAAGGGCGTTATAGGCCACGGAGTTCACAAGCGCGATGGTGGGCATGAAGAACGCCACGCTGAGGCTGTAGAATATGAACAACGGGGCAAACTGGACGGCGTTACCAGCGCTCATGCAGTATGCACCGGCCCCTATCATGAAGATTCCGGCAAGGCCGTGGCACAGCGCCAGGACCTTCTGGGCCTCCATCTTGCGGTCTGCGAGAATACCCATGAGGGTGGGCATGAAGATGGAAACTATTCCCTGCATGGCAAAGAACCACTTGATCTGGGGACCAAGGCCGATATTGCCAAGGTACCTTCCCAGTGATGTGAGGTAAGCGCCCCACACGGCGAATTCAATGAAGTTCAGTAGGGCGAGCTTCACGGAAATGGGCTTAATCTTTATTTGCATGATGTATAAATATTGTTATTAGTCTCAAGTTCATCATACAAAAGTACGAAAAAATCCGTATTTTTGCAGAGATGTTCGAATTTAAATTAAAGGCAAAGGATAAAGATTCGGCCGCAAGGGCCGGCGTTATTTCCACGGACCACGGGGAAATCAAGACCCCCATTTTCATGCCGGTGGGCACCGTGGGTTCCGTCAAAGGCGTCTATCACAGGGATTTGGAGGCCGATATAAAAGCCCAGATCATCCTTGGAAACACCTACCACCTTTATCTTCGGCCCGGGCTGGACACCCTAAGAAAAGCCGGGGGGCTCCATAAATTCGAGCACTGGGACAGGCCCATCCTCACGGACAGCGGCGGGTTCCAGGTCTTTTCCCTTGCCCCCATCCGTAAACTCACGGAGGAAGGCTGCAAGTTCTCCTCCCACATAGACGGCTCCAAGCACATCTTCACCCCGGAAAACAACGTTGACACCCAGCGTATAATAGGGGCCGATATAATGATGGCCCTTGACGAGTGCTGCCCCGGAGACGCCGACGAACGCTATGCCGCAAAGTCCCTGAAACTTACCCAGGGCTGGCTGGAGCGCTTTGCAAAGCATTTTGACGAAACAGAGCCCCTGTACGGATACCAGCAGGTGATGTTCCCCATAATCCAGGGCTGCGTGTACCCGGACCTCAGGAAAAGGGCCGTGGAACATGCCCTGAAACTGGACAATCCCAACCGCGGCGGATACGCAGTAGGCGGCCTTGCGGTAGGGGAGCCCACGGAAAAGATGTACGAGATGCTTGAGGTCACGTGCCCCATCCTCCCGGAAAACA
>JAFVDC010000021.1 GCA_017478685.1 Bacteroidales bacterium
CGGCCCATATCCTCCGACAGCCTGAAGGCCGACGTAGACTGGAAAGACATTGACACCCAAGGCGCTTTTGTGAATTCATCCAGCGCCCTTGGAACCGGCTGGGCCGAAGGAATCCAGGACGTCATCTACCTCAAACCGGAGGCGTTTGACAAGATGAAGACCGTGGAAATTGCGGCCGAAATCCGTGATCTCAACGCCCGGATGAGAGCCGCCGGCCGCCAGTACGTCCTCATCGGCTACGGAAGATGGGGCTCCAGCATCCCCACGCTTGGGGTGCCCGTAGTGTGGTCCGACATCTCCGAAACAAAGGTGCTTGTAGAGTGCTCCCTCCCGGATTTCCGGGTAGACCCCAGCCAGGGCACGCACTTCTTCCAGAACCTCACGTCCTTCAACGCCGGTTATGTGAACGTTGACCCCTACTCCCGGCAGGGAGACAGCCTGGATATCAGCGTCCTTGACTCAATGAAGGCCGAAGAGGAGACCCCATGGCTCCGGCTCGTGCACTTTGACTCGCCGCTTTCCATCTGCGTGGACGGCCGAAGCGGCCGCGCGTTCATCAAGGCCTAGCGTCTTTTGCCCCGTTTCGGCCAGTCCCCGGTGCAAAACCACCCCCTTTTTGCACCTGGCAACACGTTTTCGCCGCCCTCAGGTGCAAATACGCCCCCTTTGTGCACCTGGGGGCTATATCTTACGGGCTACATTGATTCCGTCAAGGGCTGAAGAAACGATGCCGCCGGCGTAACCGGCACCTTCGCCGCAGGGATACAGTCCCGGAACGTTAATGTGTTCAAGCGTTTCCGGATTGCGAGGCAGGCGGACCGGTGAAGATGTACGGGATTCAACGCCAAGGAGCAGGGCATCATTGGTGTAGTAGCCGTGCATGGATCTTTCCACTTGAGGGAAAACGCGTCTTAACCGCATTGAAACATGTTCAGGAAGCAGTTCATGAAGTGGTGCCGAAACAGTTCCGGGATGATATGAGGTTTTTGGCAAATCCTTGGAGAGAATGCCACGGCAGAAATCCTTCATGCGCTGTGCAGGCGCCGTGAACGGATGACGTGCTCCATGGTCTTGGGCCCATTTGTACATAGCCCTTTCCACATCACGCTGAAAGTCCATGAGCGCAAACGGGCCGGTGTACGTGGCAGGCTGGTCTCCGGGTTCAATCTGGACAACCACGCCGGAATTAGCCCATTTTGAATTGCGCGCCGCATTGGACATTCCGTTCAGGACAACCGTCCCGTCCTCCGTGGACGAAGGCACCAAAATGCCGCCTGGGCACATGCAGAACGAGAAGACTCCGCGACCCTCAACCTGCTGGACGAACGAATACTCCGCAGTGGGCATAAACGGCTGATACTTGCCATGATAGCGAAGCTGATTGATTAGCCACTGAGGGTGTTCAACGCGTACCCCAAGTGCAAAACCTTTTGCTTCTATGCTCCATCCTTTAGATTCAAACAGTTCATATATGTCACGGGCAGAGTGACCGCATGCAAGGATTACTTTTGAGGCTGAATACACGGTATCTCCCGCTTTAACCACAAAACCTTCCGGCACAGGCGTGATGTCGGTTACACGGCTGTCAAAATGATACTCCCCGCCATGATTTTGAATGCAGCGGCGTATATTCTTGACTATCTCGGGAAGGCGGTCGGTGCCAATATGAGGATGCGCATCAATGAGGATGTCCGGGCTGGCTCCAAAAGCCACAAGCTGGTGCAGGACCTCCCTGATATCTCCACGTTTACTTGACCTGGTATACAGTTTGCCGTCAGAGAACGCGCCGGCACCGCCTTCACCGTAACAGTAGTTGGAATCCGGGTTAAGAACGCCCTCCGTAGAGAGGCGTGCCATGTCCACTTTCCTGCGCTCTACATCCTTCCCGCGTTCAAGGACTATAGGCTTAAGGCCCTGCTGAATCAGCGTAAGAGCCGCAAACATGCCTGCGGGCCCTGCCCCGATTACGATGACAGGGACGGCCGCATGAACATCTTTATAGGGCGCAACCGAGTATGGCTGAGGCATTTCTCCCTGCCTGTAAGCCTGTACCTTGTAGCGGTACACAACATCCTGCCGGGCGTCTATGCTGCGCCTGACAACCACCACGCTTCCAATAATTTCCGGCTTTACACCAAGCGCCTTTGCGGCAGCTTCACGTAACTGACTGTCCGTAAGCTCTTTACCTACCTTCTGGACAATTTCAAATTCTTTCATAGCATAGCAAAAATAGTAATATTCGGGTTATTATCCTAAAAAATGTTAACTTTGTAAAATATGTATTTTACAAGCCTATAATGTCAGACATCATACTTGGAATAGAATCGTCCTGCGACGACACTTCGGCGGCAGTCCTCAGGGACGGGGTGTTGCTCTCCAACGTGATTGCGTCGCAGCAGGTGCATAAGGACTTCGGCGGGGTTGTGCCGGAGCTGGCCTCCCGCGCCCATGAGCAGAACATTGTGCCCGTGGTGAGCGAAGCCCTGAAAAGGGCGGGGATATCGGCCAAAGACCTTACCGCAATAGCCTTCACAAGGGGGCCGGGGCTTCTTGGGTCCCTCCTTGTGGGAACATCTTTCGCGAAGGCCCTGAGCCTGTCGCTTGACATCCCCATGGTAATGGTGAACCACCTCCAGGGCCATATCCTTGCAAACTTCGTGAGGCAGGAAGGCGTGCCCGTAAGGGAGCCATCCTTCCCCTACCTCTGCCTGCTGGTATCCGGCGGCAACTCCCAGATTGTGAAGGTCACAAGCCCCACGGAATACGAAATCCTGGGCCAGACCATAGACGACGCCGTTGGCGAAGCCTTTGACAAGTGCTCCAAGATGCTGGGCCTTGGATACCCCGGCGGCCCCGTCATAGACCGCCTGGCAAAGCTGGGAAACCCGGACCGCTTCAAGTTTGCAATGCCGAATATTCCGGGCCTGGACTACAGTTTCAGCGGCGTCAAGACCTCCCTCCTGTACTTTGTGAGGGACCAGCTTGCCCTGGACCCGGAGTTCATGGAAAAGAACAAGGAGGACATCTGCGCCAGTTTCCAGAAAACCCTCATAGACATCCTCATGAAAAAGCTTATCCGCGCCTCCAAGGAAACCCGCATCCGGGAAATCACCATAGGCGGCGGCGTAAGCGCCAACAGCGGTCTCAGGGAGCGCATAACCCAGGAAGGGGCCAGGCGCCACTGGAACGTCTACCTCCCGGAATTCAAGTTCACCACGGACAACGCCGCCATGATTGCCGTCTCCGGATGGTTCCAGTACAAGGCCGGCGTACGCACTCCCCTTGATGTAGCCCCCGTTTCAAGAATGGCCGATTTCTAAAGCAGTGAAAAAAGTTCCGCGCATACTCTTCAAGATCCTGGCAGGACTCCTCCTTGTGGTCCTGGCACTTCTTGCATCCATCCAGTCCCCCGCCGTTCAGTCATGGGTGGGCCGGAAGGTGATAGAGCGCATCCGGAACGACATGGACGCCGACATCAGCTACAAGATGGTGAGCGTGCGTCCCTTTGAAGCCCTCACCCTCGACGACGTTTTGGTCAAGGACCGCAGTCCCAAGGCTCCCGGGGCCGATACCGTAGCCTTCGTAGGCTCCCTCAGCGCCAAATTCTCCATCTGGGGCCTCCTCAGCGGCTCCGGAGCATACCTGAGCCATGCCAAGGTGGAAGATGCCGCCTTCTTCCTTGTGTCGGAACCCGACTCCCTTGGGGAAGGCACCACCAACCTCCAGCGCATTTTCCGCATACCGCCGTCCAAGTCCGACACCCCTCCAACCTGGGGCAACCTTCTTTCGGCAAGGGAAGTGGAAGCCGACAATGTCCGGTTCCGCATGAAAATCCTCACCGCCCCCGAGGGCTATGTCCACGGAAAGATGGATTTCTCCGACCTCGATGTCCTTGTGGGGCATCTTCACGCCAGGAACATAAAGGTGGCCGACAGCCGGATTTCGGCATCCCTGGACAGCCTGACCGCCACGGAAAAGAGCAGCTTTGCAATCAAGGGTGCAAGGGCCAGTAAAGTGAGGGTGGGCATGGGCCACGTAAGGGTAGACCACCTTGAC